>JAHJRR010000097.1 GCA_018830685.1 Nanobdellota archaeon | reverse complement strand
GCTCGAAGAAAGAAAAGCCCTAGAATCAAGCTTTGGTAACGCTTCAATTAAAACAAAAAATGCAGTGTCAAAAAACGGATTCTTAATAGTAACATACGCCCTAGATTCATACGAATCAGAATTTTCTTATAATCCAAAACTAAGTGAAGAAACCCTAGAAGCATTCGCTAAAAGAGACCGAGATAAATGGGTGAAAGACATCGCAAAAGATATCTTGAGAAACAAACCCGCAGAAACTGAAATAACAGGATTTAATGAAAGTTATGATTTTTAGGAAATAATGTTTACTCTCTATTTTGGAATGTCATCCATAATAACAGCGATTTACTGAAGTGGTATTTTCCCTCGTGGAAGAAATTTCTCCTCGACGAAGTCAGAACTGAGAAATTTCTGGAACAGAGCTGGAAAATGGAATTTGGATGGAGCCGAGGAGCCACAGCACCGCAAGGCGGAATCGGTAGATCGCGATGTTATAACTTCCCCCTTCAACCAAACCTTCCATAACCCATCGGAACCTTCTTAATCAAAAATCTAGAACCAATAACTTCAGAAATCATCGCAGACATAGATAGATTCCCAAAAAATACCTTAAAAATTCCGGGAGTTATAGGTATTTTCCCTAATTTAGAAAAAGCCATTATTACGTCGTCAATCTCTTTCCCATTCAATCTTATTGAGGTTTGCTTCCGTCCCATGACACCCGTCACAAAAACCTTTTCGTCAGGACCGCTACACTCAATAGTCTTAACAAAAGGATCATTCAAAAGCTGATTTAATCTACCAAGGTTTATTCTCTCCAAACGAGGAATCGGTTTTATATCTCGCACAGTATTCGGAAGAGCAAATTCAGGAATACTAAATGAACTCAAATACGCTCTAGACTTACCTTCATTCTCCTCGACATCAAATTCAACTTCCCTAGATAACCGAGGCTCATCCAACTCGTCAATAATTTTTGAGTCCTCTCTTATCTTCTCACGAACAACTTCCTTTATATTTTTACTCTGCTTAAGCTTCTCCTCTTCCTCAAGTCTTTCCAGTTCTCTATGATAAGAAAGAATCTCTCTAACACCTTCGTGAATCAGAACCGTCCGATAAGAATCGGTACTCTCTAAAATACCCCGAGTAAATTCCAAAAGAATCATCTTTCCCGCTTTACTAACCACTTGACATGACATATTATTCCCCAATCTCTTTAGTCATTGGAGGTGAAGGAGAGATTTCAGAACTACTACTTTCAGAAGGAACTTGACTAACAGGTTTTACCTCTTTCGGCTCGTCAGGATTGTGACTTTTAGGAGATATCATACCTCTCTTAACCACATTCGTTTCAATACGACGACTCTTCTCCATACCTGAAAAATCACCATTAGAAACAAAACCAGAGTTAGCTTCATGAATCAAAGCAAGTCCCTTACCAATCAACCCGGCCTTCTCAGATAAAGCATCAAGTTTCTCAAGAATCTTCTCTGAATCGCCATTTGCTTTTTCAGTCTCAAAATCTTTTTTAGCAAGATGTTTAGCAGATGCTTCAAATAAATCCAAAAGTTTAGAAATATTTACTGAAAGACCATCAAATTTCCCAGCCAAATCAACCATCACCTTCTGCAAACCGATAAAATTATCAACGAGAATTTTATTCGTTACAAAGTCAGATTTATGCGAAACTGTCTTCCGAGGAACAACTCTCTTCTTAGAAACCTTTTTCTTCTTAACAACACTCTTCTTATCATCCCCTAAATAAAGTGTGACCTTATGAAGATTTTTGGGAGAACCTCTTTTCTTTTTAACACTCTTTTTTTTCAAAACACCAACCATCCATTAAATAAGGTTTTTCAATTTATAAATATTTAGAATATGCTGATTTGAATTAGTGTGTGTCCAGCCAGCAGATGTCGTGAACTAGTTTTTCAATAAAAACTTGTTTAATCCAAAGAGGAACAGTCAGTATCCCCTCTTTTTCATGGAATGTAAAACTGAATCTAACAGCGCGATTTTACTCGGTTATCTTGTCATCAATCGTCGCTACAGCGACGACAAACTTAAATTAATTTTGACCTTCGACATATGTCCCTTGGCCACACAGTTGATTTGAGTGAGTATCTCCGATGACTTTTCATAACTCTTCAATTTAAAGAAATATTAAAGTAGGGCAGAGCCCTACTGCTCATAGAAACCATGAGCAATGTAATAAGAACATTCTCAAATAAATGTC
>JAHJRR010000096.1 GCA_018830685.1 Nanobdellota archaeon | reverse complement strand
ATAGTTCTAAACAAGAATTCTGAAAAGCTAGTAAAAATCAACGACTACATCATCATGTCTGGGACAGGAATGGTTTCAGATATAAAGAGGGTCGAGAAAGTTCTCTCTGCAGAGCTAAAATTGAAAGAACTACGCTCAAGATCTAGACCTACTGTTAAGCAGGCAGCAAACCTTTTAGCAAATATACTTTATGCAGGAATAAGACAACCTTCAATGTTGCCAACTCAGGCAGGATTCTTAATTTCTGGGTTTAATGACGACGGGTCTTCGGAGCTTTATACTGTAGAGCCTGCCGGAAGTGCTGTAAAAGTAGAAGATTATGACGCAAACTTCGGCTCAGGAATGCCCTATGTTCTCGGTCTACTTGAAAGAGCATACAAGCCCGGACTAAGTATCAAAGAAGGAGTTGAACTTGCACAAGAAGCAATAAAATCCTCAACTCAGAGAGATATAGGCTCGGGGTATGGAATGGACGTTTTCACAGTCACCAAGTCCGGAATTTTAAAAGAGATAGACCAAGAGATTATTCCTGAATACAAAAATAAAAGAAAGTGATACTAAAAAGGTTAGTTAAATGGCAGATATTCTTAAATACATAACAGAGAAGTTGCGAGATGTTACAGAAGCAAACTTTGAAGGGGCAAATATCGTCGTTTACACAGATAATGAAAGGCTTTTCCGAGAAGGAGAGCCAAAGATAAGAGAAGCAGTGGATGAACTGAAGAAGAGAATTGAACTTCGTGCGGACCAAAAGATTCTACCAGAACAAGAGAAAACAGGAGAAGAGATTATTCGGATTGTTCCCGAAGATGCAGAGATAACCAATATCATTTTTGATTTTCATAGAAGCATAGTCGTGATAGAAGCTAAAAAACCAGGGATTGTGATTGGAAAACAAGGATCTGTTCTAGATGAAATAAAAAAGACAACTTTATGGACGCCACAAGTCCGAAGGTCGCCAGCAATTAAAAGCAAAATCACAGAAAACATAAGGGAAGTTCTTTATGATAATAACAATTACAGAAGAAAATTCTTAAATGAGATTGGAAAGAAAATTTACAAAGAGTGGAATCCTGAGAAAGTAGAAGAATGGGTTAGATTAACTTTCCTCGGAAGTGCACGACAGGTCGGACGAAGCTGTCTCCTTCTTCAAACACCAAATTCTAAAATCTTGCTTGATTGTGGGATTGACGTTGCATCACACGGAAATGATAAATATCCTATAATGGACATTCCTGAATTTGACATAAGAACTCTTGACGCAGTAATCATAAGCCACGGACACCTTGACCACGTCGGACTTCTACCTTATCTTTACAAAATGGGTTATAAGGGTCCAACATATATGACATATCCTACAATGGATCTTGCAGCACTAATGTCTTTGGACTTCATAGGAGTTGCCTACAAACAAGCAACCACGCCTTTATTCAGTTCTAAGGACATAAAGGAAATGGTTAAACACACTGTATGCTTAAACTATAACGAGGTCACAGATATCGCTCCAGATGTAAGGATCACAATGTATAATTCTGGGCACGCCCTCGGAAGTGCAATGGTTCACTTCAATATTGGAAACGGATCACACAACTTCCTTTACACTGCAGACTACAAGTATACAAAAACAAGACTTCTAGATCCTGCGGTAACAAGTTTCCCAAGAGTAGAATCTGTTTTGACCGAAGCTACTTATGGGGCTAAGGTTGACATTCTCCCTCCAAGAATTGAGTCTGAAGAAAAAATGATTGAACTAGTAAAGAAAACTATAGATCGTGGCGGAAAGGTTTTAATTCCGGAACTAGGATTAGGTCGTGCACAAGAAACTATGTTAATTCTCGAGGATGCAATTAATTCCGGAAAACTAAATAAAATTCCAATCTACATAGATGGAATGATCTGGGATATAAATGCAATCCACACTGCATATCCAGATTTTCTAAGTGCCAATGTTCGTTCTTCGATATTCCAAGACCAGAATCCTTTTGTTTCAGATGTCTTCTCAAGAGTAGGTTCCCCTCAAGAAAGAAAGAACGTGGTAGAGGGTGGTCCGTGCGTTGTTCTTGCAACTTCAGGAATGCTTGTCGGAGGAGCCTCTGTAGAGTATCTAAAAGAATTCGCAGGCAACGAGAGCAATTCAATCATTTTTGTCTGTTATCAGGGAGCAGGATCTCTCGGAAGGCAAGTTCAAGAAGGATTGAAAGAAACTAAAATGATGGTTAATGGAAGAGAAGAAAGTGTAATGATAAATTTAGAGATTCATACTATTAGTGGTCTAAGTGCTCACGCTGGAAGAAATGAGATAATGTCCTTCTTTAATAATATGAGGCCAAAACCCAAAAGGATTATGATTAATCACGGAGAAGTTTCAAAATGCTTAGATCTTGCATCCGCACTATACAAAGTCAATCACGTTGAAACAAATGTACCAAGAGTTCTAGACACATTGAGATTAAAATAGTTTAAATTTAAAAACCTCTTTTTCTATTATGTTAAATGACAAATAAGAATGAGAATATTTCTAAAAAAAACAAATTTTCTAGAAGAAGTTTTAAAAAAATTGCCCACACAATTTTGATTGCATTTGCGATAGTCTCCTTCTGGCGTGGTGTGTGGGGCCTTATGGATTTATACTTATACCCCCAAAATCCCCTAGTAAGTTTCTTAATTTCTCTTGTCCTTGGTATAGTGATTCTTTACTTCACTAAAAACATAGTAAAGAGACTAGTATGAAACACAATTTTAAGATAACTGCAATTCTCTTAACGATGTTTCTTATTACCCAATTAATAGGAGTTTATGTGGTAGGATACTATCTCCAAGAAGGGAACACTCTCCCTTTTGGTCTAGAGCCTCCAACACCTGAAACAAATATTGGTTTCATAGGAATCTTGCCACAGATAATTGTGGCGTTCATATTTGCAATTGCAATATTCTTCTTATTGACTAAATTTAAAGTAGAGTTTATCCTCAGACTCTGGTTCTTTGCGGTAGTTACGATAGCACTCTCTATTACATTTATGAGTTTTGTCTCAGGGTTCTTACCAAGAGCTTTGATAATCTCAACCATTGTAGCACTCGTCTTAGCATTTGTTAAAATATACAAGCAGAGTTTCATAATACACAATTCTACAGAATTACTAATCTATCCCGGACTCGCAGCTGTTTTCGTTCCCATCTTAAACGTTTACACAATCGCGACACTCCTAGTGTTAATCTCGATATACGACATGTGGGCAGTTTGGCATTCGGGTATTATGCAAAAAATGGCTAGATATCAGATAGATAATTTGAAAGTCTTTTCGGGATTCTTTGTCCCTTACATTTCAAAACAAACCAAAGAAAAAATAAAAATCTGGAAAAATACTATTTCAAAAAAGGATCTGGAAAAAAAGAAAATAAAAGCGAGTGTCGCAATCCTCGGTGGCGGCGACGTAGTCTTCCCGATTATAACCGCGGGAGTAATGTTAAAAACTCTCGGCTTGGGCTCCGCACTTTTCGTCATAATTGGAGCCGCACTCGGCTTAGGATATTTATTCTTCTTTTCAGAAAAAAAGAAGTTCTACCCAGCAATGCCTTTCATCACGATTGGAATCTTCTTAGGTATGGCCGTTAGTTATCTTGTTTTCTAATCTGTACCCACTTGAAAAGAACAACACATAGAAAGTTTTATAAACGACATAATAGAAGAAATATTATGGAAATTGATAAAAATAGAAATAATTATCTTATAATTAGTGAAACTCCTGAGGGGACTATTCATCTCCAGATGGGAAGTGCTTTGTTTCCTGATAAGAGAAAATTAAGTTCTATGGATTATTCAGAAAAGTTGCTAGAAATATTCAATCGATATATAGACAATCTTGAGGTTACGAGAGAAATCGCAAAAAGAATTATCTATAACACCGGATTCAGTTTAACTTCTGAAACTCTTATGGATTATTCAAGGAAATTAAATCTTTTAATAGACAAACCTCTCTCAGAAGTTTCTGGCGAATTAGAAAAAATAATCAATGAGATAAAACAAGGAGGTTCTGAATAAAATGCTCGTAAAACAAGAACTTCTAAGCAAGATAAGAGACTATTTCGGACTTAACATCTATGAGACAAAAGTCTGGCTAGCTCTTCTCGGGAAAGGTGTAGCTTCTGCAGGGCAAATAGCACAAGTTTCAAATGTCCCTCGTTCAAGAACTTATGACGTTCTGGAAAGTCTAGAAAAGAAAGGGTTTGCAATAGTAAAACTAGGAAAGCCCGTGAAATACATCGGAGTAAAACCTCATCTTATTATTGAAAAACTAAAGAACAATGTAAAGAGCGAAGCCGATGAAAAGATGGTTTCCCTTTCTAGTATAAAAGAAACAGAGGAGTATGCAAAACTAGAGGAATTCTACAAAGAGGGGTTGAGCCCTATGAAGAGAGAAGATTTATCTGCCGCACTAAAAGGAAGATCTAACATCTCCAATTATCTTAAAGAAGTTTTGAGAAATGCGGATAAGGAAGTCATAATTTGCACAAACGCAGAGGACGTAAACTCAAAACTAAAACTATTTAGCCAAACAATACGTGCGCTCCAAAAAGAAGGTATAGACATTAGAATTGCACTGTCTGGAAATGAGGCACTAATAAAGAAGATAAGTACAGATTTTCAAACAAAGATAAAGAAAATTGATATCGAAGCAAAATTCTTCATAGTTGATAGAAAAGAGATTTTATTTTATCTATCTAAAGACCAGACAGAAAAAGAAAGAGACGACACGGCAATATGGATAAACTCCGAGTTCTTTGCACAAGCGTTCGCCGCGCTTTTTGAGAAGGCTTGTTAAAATTAGCCAGTATCAAAATGCTATTTTTTAGACTACAAGAACCTTTTTAACTAATATTAATCTCTGGAAATATGGGAGGGAGTGCCGGAGTGGTCAAACGGGCAGCCCTTAAGTCGAGCGATTTCGTGGTAGAGACTATCGTTTGATATTCAATATCTCGTGTGGGCTCGGAAGATAGGCTGTGGCTTAGTGCCTACGCAGGTTCGAACCCTGTCTCCCTCATAGGTTCAATGGCACCAGGATCGAAAACCCGGTGGTGGTTTTAAGTTCGAACCCTGTCTCTCTCATGATTCACATTGAAATAGGTTCGCAATTCATTCAACAGTTGACTAAAAATCAACGCGGAGCAACAAATCTCCGACGATTGGAGGCAGTAACATCTCTTCTCAAAAACGACGAAAATCTTTATTAACTATATATCCTTTTTAACAGCATGAAAAAAGTCGTGATAAGAATTCTTAAAAGAGCTCTAAAGGAAAAGAACATTTCTCTAAAAGATGAGGAGCTTGAGAATCTCATTGAAACTCCCCCTTCTGCAGACATGGGCGATTTTGCATTTCCTTGCTTCTTTCTTTCAAAACAACTTCATGACAGTCCTCAACAGATTGCGATAGAATTAAGAGAGAAAATAGGCGAACCACCAAGCACAGATTTTGAAGACATACAAACAAAAGGACCTTACATAAATTTCTTCGTCAATAGAAAAAGTCTAGCACGACAAGTCGTGTGGGACGTCATAACACAAAAAAAGAATTATGGAAAATCTGAATTAGGAAAGAACAAAAAAGTGGTTGTAGAATTCTCTTCACCGAATATCGCAAAACCCTTTGGAATTGGCCATCTCCGTTCAACAATTATTGGAAACTCTTTAGCAAACATTTACGAATTCACAGGACATAGGGTTGTTAGATTAAACTATCTTGGAGACTGGGGGACACAATTCGGGAAACTATTATTTGGATATGAAAAATTCGGTAACGAAAAGAAACTTCAGAAAGATCCTACAAAACATCTAATGGATGTTTATGTAAAATCAAACAAGAAGGCTTACGAAAAAAAAGCAAGAGAAGAATTCAGGGCCTTGGAAGATGGAAACAAAAAATCATTAATGCTCTGGAAACTTTTCAGAAATTTCAGTATAAACGAATTCAATGAGTTGTACAAAAAACTGGGAATAACCTTTGATTCAATTGATGGGGAGTCTGATTATAGTAAAAAATCTGGAGAAATCCTAGAAATGCTAAAAGAAAAAAACCTCCTCAAAAAAAGTAAAGGAGCCTATGTTATTGACCTCACTCCATACGGACTGGAACACGCAATAATTGAGAAGAGTGATGGGACAACTATCTATATTGCAAGAGATCTCGCCGCAGCTATTGACAGATACAAAAGATACAAATTCGGAAAAATGATTTATGAAGTCGGAAGAGAACAAGAACTTTATTTCAAGCAACTATTCAAAATATCAGAACTCCTAGGATACAAATGGGCAAAAGACTGCGTTCATGCCTATCACGGGCACTACCTCGGAAAAAACAAAAAGAAATTTTCAACCAGGAAAGGTAAAACTGTTT
>JAHJRR010000095.1 GCA_018830685.1 Nanobdellota archaeon | reverse complement strand
TTCTTTAACTTCCTCACCCTTCTTTTCAGACTCAGAACCTTCATCTTTATTCTCTTCTACTTTAGGGGTCTCTTCTTTAGGCTGTTCGGCCAATTTGCCTAAAGCGTTTCCATATGCCACAGCTTTACCCAAGATGAATTTAATAGTATCTCCACAAATGTAACCCCTATCAACTGAGAAAGAAAGAGCACTTCTAAAAAAGCTCTTCAACTCTGATAGAATGCTTTCTTTATCCACACTTATATCAAAGTAAACTTTATTTTCTTTAGAATCAAACGCCGCGATGGGAACAAAACCAATAGAAAATGGTTTGATGTCTAACTTGCCCATGACGTCCGCAGCAGCCGAAGAGATTTTCTCACCTTTTCGTAAAATTGTCTTTGACTCCTTAATACTAATCTTTCCCTTATCAATTTGAATCTTTATTCCCAATGCACCAAGTTCGGTGATAGCAGGTCCTGGCATAAGTTCTGTTGGTCCAGCGTCAACAACAATGTCCTCTGGAGCAATCTGCCCAGCTTTAGCTCTAACAGAAGTTTTCTTTTCCAAAAGCTCAACAGATATATCAAACGCGTCATCATCAGAAAATAAAATCGCAGTACTATCTCCAACCTTATCCCTTAATTCCTTAAGTCCTTCTTTGTCCGAAGAATCTAACGCTCTTGAGATTATACTTTTCTTAGGAACTTTCACAACAGCTTTACTTCTAAATCTCTTTACAAGCTCTTGATACTGTGACGCGGGAATACCTTTTATTGAAACCAACAATACTGTATTCTTCTCTTTAATGAGGCCTTCTAATTCCGAAACCTGCTTCATCTTTCTGTCAGATACATGTGCCTCAGTAGTTTTTCCTGGATTCATTATTCAATCACTATCTTTTGTGGTTTAGTCATTGTGAATTTAAGCTCAATATTTTTGATGTTCTCTTTATCCCTCGGCAATACTTTCAAGATGGTATCGTAGACATTAATAGCATTCTCCGCAATCTCTTCATCCCTCATATTCTGTTTACCGACGGCAAGTTTGATACTAGATTCTTTAGTTCGTACCTTAGTGCTGTTATTTATTTTAGCCATAACCTTGTCAATCTCACCCTTATCAACTTTCATAATTATTCCAAGTTGGGGGGAAGGCATCTTTCCTGCTGGACCCAAAAATCTTCCAAAAGTTGTAGCAACTTTTGGCATGAGGTTTGCTTGTGCTATAAAAAAATCATATTTCTTAACCAATTTCTTCAATGCAGTCTTCTCAGAATAAGTTTTGAATTGCTCCGGAGTTATTGTATCAATATCTTTGTTCTTCACTTCCAGGAACGCACAAACTTTTTTATCTTTAATCTTAAAAGGCAAATTCACAATTAGATTAATCGCATCTTTCTTGAGGTCAAACTTCTTTAGATTAATGATAAAGTCTACCGTCTGGTCAAACTTTCTTTCCTTATCTTTTCTCAATTCAATAATTGCTTTTACTATTTCTTCTTTGAGTTTCATCTTATTCCTCCCACATTATGCGCCGCAGACATAGAATCTATTCTGTAACGATGTGGTACAATCGGTAAATTTGGAAATTAAAACTAGTTTATAAACTTTCTGAATAGAGATTGACCCAAACCTAAAGGAGGGTTTGATAAAGGGAAACTTTGGTTCCCAATCAACCTTGAGTCTATCTTAAAGGAGGGTTTGATAAAGGGAAACTTTGGTTCCCTTTATATTACAACAATTTTTATAAACAAGAATTTTATATTAGCACAATGAGCGATGTTTATTTTAATGTTAAAAGAGAAGATGCTCTTGAAGAGAATGGAATTGTTGTGAGTGTGCATGAGGGAAAACTAGAGACTTTTGCAGGAGAAAGTTCTCCCTCTAAATTTGGATGTACCCTTGGTCTCAGTGGGGAACTTTCCGTTAAAGAAGGGTATCGGGCATTACCTCTTAGATCTGAAGACGCGGTCAGGTTAAGAGAGGATTACCTAAGATGGCAAATGTTTCAGAGCTATGTGGTAGCGGATTCTTCTCCAGAATCTGTTTTATCAAACACCCTTGGCACGAGAGAATTCTCTCAGAGGAAAGTATAATGGAACTTGTCGCACTTCTTTCAGACGAAGGAACCTGGAGTCAGGTAGAAGGACTTATCAAACACGGCGACTGGGAAAAGATAATCGTCATAGGTTCCAGCAATGCAAAAAAATTCTCTGCAGAAAAAAAATTTGAACTACTGGAAGTTAATCTTGAAAAGAGATTGAAGGATTTGAAAGAAGATTTCTCTAACAAGTTGAAGGGAAAAATCGACGGAACAGAGGTTGCATTAAGTATAGCTTCTGGAAATGGAAAAGAACATATGGCTCTAATCTCGGCATTACTCCATTTACCTGTCGGAATCAGATTCGCAGCACTCACAAAGGAAGGTGTGATTGATTTGTAAATTGAGATGGAAAACCTTAAATAAAACTCAATGTTACTTCTATTATGGATTTTAATGTTCTTATAGAGAAAGGAGAAGATGGCTATTTGATTTCTGAAGTCGTTGAACTTCCAGGTTGTCATACTCAGGCAAAGACGATGGAGGAGCTTATTAAAAGAACAAAGGAAGCAATCCACCTTTATTTAGGTGAAGACGGAATTATCGAGAGAAATTTTCTAGGGTTGCAAAGAATTCAAATTTAAAATGTCGAAGCTCCTGCAGATAACAGCTAATGAGTTGATTAAAATTCTGTCCAAAATCGGTTTTAAGATAATGAGACAGTCAGGAAGTCATGTTTTTCTGAGACACGACGACGGAAGAACAACAGTCGTTCCGAATCATCTCGGCGAAAAACTTGACAGAGGTTTGTTAAATAAAATTCTAAGAAAAGATATTCAGATTTCTCGGGAAGAATTTACGGGGTTGTTGTAGTTTGAATAGCAAAAATATTAATCTTATCTAAAAAAACTAAGTCCCCAGAAAATTATAATCGCAAATAATAAAACTAAGAATATTCTTGTAGAGAGTTTAAACGCTTTCTCAGCTATTTTCTCACTCTTTGTCAAACTAAGAACTGTCAGATAAAAGAATCTTCCTCCGTCAAATATTCCTACTGGAAGCATATTGACAAACGCAACGCTTATACTAATCAAGACCATCCACCAGAGCAAATTGTAAATGAACACACTCATATCCTCAAACCTCGGTTCGTAATAAACGTGCGGCTCTCTGAATGAAAGACCCTGCATCGCATCGCCTATGAGTCTGCCATTTCCTTCGAGGGAAAATCCAATTCCCAACCATGCAGAATCTGGCCTGTCTGGATGTTCTTCTAGCATAATCATTTGTTCCACTTCTCCTTCATCTGAAAGAGTCGTTAGCAAAACTTCATCTCCCGGAGAATACAACCCTATTTGCTCAACCAAACCATTAAGGCTTTTTATCTCAACATTTCCCATCTTAGTTATGATGCTACTCATATTATTTTTAATTGCCGGTGCGGAGTTATAGACCAAAATTGTATCCTGCCCTTCTTGACTTTCAACAGTAACTTCTGTAACAAGGTACTTGTCATCCCCCACATTTATCTCGTTCAATCCCTCATCATTCAAAAGGTTCTTCAAACCATAATATGAAAGATTCCCGACGCTTATTCCATTAACCGAAGAAATGCCTACAACGCTAATGGCAGACGTGGCATATCCATCGAACATGACTCCTGAAGGGGCAAATGCAAGAGAAGAGAATCCAAGAAGTATAATTAAGAAAAATATTGAAGTCAGAACGTTAGCGAATGTTCCTGCACCTAAAACTGCCATTTGTGCAAAATTACTCTTCTTCTCCATCTGCTTCTCATCCGGTTCTACAAACGCTGCCAAAAATATCGGAAAGAAGAATGGGAAAAACCCAAATCCCGTCGTTTTTATATCAACTTTATTATATGCTGCAATAATCCCGTGTGCCATCTCATGCACAATAGCAACAACCGCAATGATAATTATCCAATATGAAAAATAGAACGGCGGCAAAAAATCAAGTTTGAACACTTGCGGAAGATACGGCACAAGAGGCATAATCGGAGGGATTTTAACAGCTCTAGCGATGCTTGGACTAAAAAAATAAATCTTAACTATTGTATACAAAAGGTAAAGCATACCCGCCATCAAAAAATAACCCGAAACAACTGAAGCATAGCTAATAACCTTCAGAGTCTTCTTGTATTTCGTTCCAATCCTTTTGATTAGTTTTATTCCCCAATCAGCCTTATACAAGTAAAGAAGACCTTCTCTCTTCAAATTTTTTCTATGAGTGTAAAGAAAAGAAGAAAACACCGTCACAAAAGCTACTAAAAATATTAGGTCATATATGAAAAAACTCATTTTGATGTCGCCCTACTTTTTCCTCAAGGGTCTGAATGCCTGCTTGAGACACTTTCTACATCGAACTTTTCCCTTAAGGATTTTTTGAGAGTTTGACTTAATCTTCGTCTGACAATTCTTACACACGAAAACATCCTTAAACATTCTAGCTTGTGCTTCTGGTATTTTTGCCATTAAAATTTCCTCTTGATTATTTTTTGTCCCTCAATATCCCAATACTCAACATCAGAGTTTTCCTGAAGCTCAGATTTAATCTCTTCTGGGCAAGCAACATCAAGTGTCTCAAAGTTTTCAAGGTCCATGATGCTAACCTTATCTGTGATTGAAAGAACCTGACCCTTTCTTTTTTCTATCATCGGAACTTCAAACCTGTCGTGACCCGGAATAACAAAAACCTTTTTGCTATCATTTATAATTCCCACTGCTTCAATCCTACATTTTGCATGTCCATGCTTGCCTGTTTTACTTATGTCAATTTTCCTAACCGTGTATGGATTTCCTTCAATAAGAATATTCGTTCCAACTCTTGCCTCTGTTGCACCAATAATCTTTAAAACCATTTAAAGAAAAACAAAAATCTCTTTAAAAAGGTTTACACTTTCTTGGAAGACTCTTCTATGTGAAGAATTTTTTTAATTGCTTTACCAAGAATACCTGTTTTCTGCTTTCTTGCTTCTTCAAGAGAGCTTGCGGATTTTATTCGTATATAATCTTTAACATAAGCGAGGACACCATAGGCAAATTCAGAAAGAGTTTCCATAGTATAATGATGATTTATCTTAAATGATTTTGGGAGGAGTCCTTCTTTTCTAGCTTCGCGTTCAAAAAATTTGAAACGTGCATACTGAGTCGGACTTGTCGCAATTATGAGATGATATATCTTTTTCTTCTTTAATTTATCAAGAGAATAGAGAAAATTTCCTAGTGTATCTTTTGATTTTCTTTCGATAATTAGTTCAGATGGTTTTAATTTATATTTTTCTCTTACTTCTCGGTAAATCTGATTTTGTTGTGGTTCTTTCTTAACACGATCTTGAGTATCTTTGTCTAGGAAGCCTGAGACAAGAACATACGGTCTGTCTTTTGATTCATAAGGATATTTTCGCATCGCCGCACGAATTCGTTTTTTATTCAATTGTATTCCTCCTGTGGGAATCATTCTTGCTTCAAAAGATTGTGAGATTTCATAAACCATTATCGAAATAAAAATTAAGACTAGTCCGAAAAAAAATGTCGGATAATTTGTAATATTAATCCCTTCGTCAATAACTGCCCCTGTATAATTTATGTTCATAGAATAAATTAAAAATGCAATACCTAAAACAAAAAAAGGCAAAGATACTCTTCTCATTTTTATTTCAGGAAAAGAGAATATAAAAATTTATTCAAAATATTTTGTTATTGAGTCAGATTTCTCATTAAGAAACTTTTAAAAGTTTAGATTTAGTCCTGTTTTAATGACTCTAAAACAAAATGATTTCATAAAAATAGATTTCACAGGAACTGTCAAGGGCGGAGAAATTTTTGATTCAACAAAAAAAGAAGATTTGGAAAAACTTCACGCAGGACACACTCACAAGATTGAATCAAAACCTTTTATTTTCTGCATAGGTCACAAAATGTTCTTAGAATCAATAGAAGAATATCTCCTTGGAAAAGAAATAGGAAAAGAGTATGAAATCGAATTAAATCCTGAAAACGGATTCGGACCAAGAAATCCTTCTTTAATTCAAAGAATTCCTCAAAGAGTTTTCAGAGAACAAAAATTAAATCCTATTCCAGGAATATCTTTTAATTTTGACGGGAGAGTTGGGAAAGTTCTTGCTGTTTCTGGCGGAAGAATTATGACTGATTTCAATCATCCTCTTGCAGGAAAAGAATTAATTTACAAGATAAAAATACTTGGAAAAGTAGATGATTTAAACGAGAAGATAAAAGCATTAAACGATTTCTTTTTCAGGCAGGATTTTCCTTTTGAGATTCAGGATAAAAAATTAATACTTAAGGCAAAAAAAGAATATAGCAATTTCATTGAATTATTTAAGGATAATTTTAAAGAAATTTTGGGATTAGACTTGGTAGTTAATAGTCCAGAATCTGAGAGTAAAACGCAGTTATCTTAGGCGAAGGAACTTAGCAACAGACCTCGCAGTTTCATACAAGATTTGGGATGGACTTGAAACGCTCCCCGTCGGTGCATATTCAATTTCTAAATTCTTAGAAATCTCCCCTCTCTTTTTTGCTCTTTCAACTATCTTTTCAAATCTCTTCAAGTGCAGGGGATATGAAACAAGTATGTATCGCCCTTTAGTTCCTTTTGGAAATGTATTTAAAATATTTTCTCTAGAATTTGTAGAAATACCTTCAATTCCAATCATTCCTTTTGTGTTCTGCATCATATAGTTCCATAAGTCATAATGAACTTCAAGTCCTTCCCTTCTCTCGATTCTGGCTCCTTGTTTTATTTCGGGAATCTTGTTAAGGTCACGTCCAATTCCGGATATGATGTATGGTGCATCCAATTTTCTCTCTTCATTAATCTTTATCGCAGTCAACATTCTCTCCAAATTCCATTTGAGATTTCCAGACGGTATAACTATTGCTTGAACATCCTCTGTAAATTTATTTGTCATTATTTTCTTATTTTTATTTCGCACATTCCGCGATTCAAAGATTCTCTTAATATTTCTTCTAATCTCCACCCTTGACTTCCCATTTCTAAATTTATCATTTGTTCAAAATTTCCTGAAAGAGGAGTATCATGCATTATTTTCATCTTTTCTAATATTCTCTCAATTTCTTCCTTCTGATAAGTATGTTGCCCATCATGGTTCAAAACAGGATTTCTTATGCACCATCTCGCAGGCATTTGCTTTCTTTTAACTTTTTCAAAATAGGATAAATAGACAAACTCATGCAACGCTCCATCAGCATCATGTAAAGATAATCCTTTAACACTTCTCCTAGAAAAAGGGTTATTACCCGAATAAATTAATCTTGATAAACCAATATATCCTTCTGGCTCTTGAATCTTTACAACTCTTTCTGTTCTTATTTCCCAATGCTCGCTAAGGGAATAAGGATTGTCTTTAATCTTCTGTAAAAGCTCTGGGGTAATCTGTGAATTGACTAATTTAGATTCTTCCATATAATCTTATGAACGGATGCCCTTTTAAACTTTACGGAATGTAACCTCTTGTAAGTTATAACAAGTAAAATCCAATAAACTACCTGAGAAGTATGGGAAGTGGATTTGGTCATGAGATAATCTGTCTAGAGTACGGTGCATTTGGAAATGTATTCTTTTGTATGGATCTTAGATTCTGTCATCATCTGGGAAAGGAACTAATATACAATAAAAAGTATTAGAATAATCTTTAAGCTAAAAAACACAATAATCCTTTTAAATCCCGATAAGTTCCTTTAATCATGGACGACATTTATGATAATTCTTCTTCGGAGATGAAAGAGATAGATAGAGAATTAGCCGAACTTCTAAAGAAACAATCTGCAAAGGTTAAGGTTATTGGTGTTGGAGGAGGAGGAGGGAATTCTCTTAGTAGAATGAGGGAAATTGGAATAAAAGGTGGAGACCTCATTGCAGTTAATACTGATGCACAAGACTTACTTTACAGCAACGCGGACCACAAAATTCTTATCGGAAAAGAACTAACGCAGGGTCTAGGAGCAGGAAGTAATCCTAAGGTCGGTGAAGAGGCAGCAAAAGAATCAGAATCTGAAATAAAAAAGAAGCTAACTGGAAGTGATATGGTTTTCATAACTTGTGGGTTAGGGGGTGGAACTGGAACTGGTGCGGCACCTGTGATTGCGGGGGTCGCAAAAAAACAAGGAGCGTTAACCATAGGAATTGTAACACTCCCATTCACAATTGAAGGAAAGAAAAGAGTAGAAAATGCCATGAATGGTTTAGAAAAAATGGAATCTGTCGTGGACACTTTAATAGTCATACCTAATGATAAATTACTTGAACTAGCTCCAGAATTACCTCTCCACACAGCATTCAAGATTTCCGACGAAATCCTAACAAATGCAGTCAAGGGGATAACCGAGCTCGTAACTACTTCTGGCTTAGTAAACCTAGACTTTGCGGATGTGAAGGCAGTTATGACTAATGGGGGAGTTTCCTTAATTGGAATGGGAGAATCAGATACTGAGAACAGAGCACTAGAGGCGGTAGAGAAAGCAATAGGTAACCCTCTTCTTAACGTCGATATTTCAAATGCAACAGGTGCACTCGTAAACGTCATCGGCGGACCCGACATGAGTTTAGATGAATGCAAACAAATTATTGAAACAGTTGGAAATAGACTCAGTCCAGATGCAAAATTAATTTGGGGAGCACAAATTGCCCCAGATATGGAAAAGTCAATTAGAGTTTTATTAATTGTAACAGGAGTAAAAAGCGCACAAATTTTAGGACATTCCCCTTCAACAGGAGACATAAAACACCAAGAACTTGAAGAAGAGCTTGGAATAGAATTTTTTGAATAATTTTAAAAACCCCATATCTTTATTTTTAATATGTCAAAAATAAATTCATTAAAATCATTTTTTTTAAAATGCAAGAGAGTTTGGTTAGTTTTGAAAAAACCTTCAAAAGAAGAATATGAAACAATTGCAAAGGTTTCAGCAATTGGGGTGGGAATTTTAGGCCTTTTGGGTTTTTTAATATCTTTAATCATGAAGATTTTTGCTTAAATTAAATATCCGCAAATCTTATAAACCCTTTTTATTCAGTAATTATATCTTTCTAAGATATTACATCTTAGCTGGAGCAAGAAATATGATTTTCATTATAAAAGTAACAACAAATAAAGAAGAAAGAGCAGCAGAGATGGTTGCAGATCGAGTTATAAAAAAAGAACTAAATGTCTTTTCAGTTTCTCGACCACATGGTTTAAGAGGATATATTTTGCTTGAAGCAGAAGATAGAGAATCTGCAGAAGAAGCAGTTTATAATTTGCCTTATGTAAAAGGAAT
>JAHJRR010000094.1 GCA_018830685.1 Nanobdellota archaeon | reverse complement strand
GTTGACTCAGAAAACAGACTCTGTCAAGTTTTCTTCGCTGATGAAGAAAGTTAATGTGGTAAAATCATACAAGTTAATTTTTATTTACTGAGACACGATTATTTATTTTTTTTTGGACTATTAACTGAATTGGAAAAGAGGTGATAACTCTCCGCAGTTTTTTGAATAATTTTCATGGAAACCGCACACTAAAGTGTGCGGAGGATGTCATTTAATTTTTTGTGATGTAAGAGCTTATAAAGTTCTTGTACTGTTTTGTTTATTTTTTGGAAATAAATGTTTTTTTCTGGTAAACCTTTATAAACGCCCTAATTTTTTTTCTGTGATGAAACGCAAATTAACTTTTTGTTTAGTCATTTTTTTACTTCTAGTTTCATTAGGTTTTGTTGTTGTTTCAAAAAAGAATAATGTTGAATTTGTTTATTCTGTTATCAATTCGTCTGAAGAAATTTCAATATCACTCTTGCACCCTCAATATTATGCAATTGAGATGACCTCCTCGGGGTTTCGTCCAAATATTTTGAAGATAGAGCAGGGAGATATCGTCGTCTGGGTAAATTCTGATTCAAAGAAACATTGGCCCATATCAAGCAATCCTAACAAATATCCAGATTATCCAGATTTAAATCCCGAAAAACCAATAGGATCTGATGAAGAATGGATTTTTAATTTTGAGAGAGTCGGAGGATGGGAGTATCACGATCTCTTAAATTCGGATTTTACAGGTAAAATTTTTGTTAGATAAAATTGTTTATGTTTTTCAAAAGGTCTACTTTTCGTGCAACGCCTAGATTTGTCATTACGTCAGGATAGAAATAAATCTTTAAATACTTCTTGCAACATAGATTTGAGGTTCCCAGAATTCATACAATCTGGGGAGCCAAAAGGTATTTAACATACCATATATTGTATATCCAATGGAATGTCCATATTGTTCGGGAAAAACACGGGTGACTGATAAAAGGGGTTCTCCGGGGGGAATTCGGAGGCGAAGAGAGTGCTTGAAGTGTAAGAAACGTGTGACGACTTATGAGAAAATTGGTCGAAGTGATGTTTACGTTATTAAGAAGGACGGTCGTCGCGAGATTTTTTCTCGTGACAAACTTGAGTCGGGAATTTATAGGGCATTTGAGAAGCGTCCTGTGCCGAAAGAAAAAATTGAAAAAATGATAAATGAAATTGAGGAACAGATTATGAGGAGGGGAAGGAAAGAAGTCAAGAGTTCTACTATTGGAGAATTGATTATGAAGAAAACTAAGAAGTTGGACAATGTGGCTTACATTCGATTCGCTTCTGTTTACAGGGATTTTCAGGATGTTAAAGATTTCAATAAAGAGTTGAGGGGGTTGAAGAAGTGATGGAAGAAATGGATTTGGAAAAAAGAGCAGAAGGTTTTCCTGATTATGTGGGTTCTGGAAGTTGGGTTGAGGGCTTAACTTCCAATCAGACATATGCTTTAGAAAAAAAATATCTTGTTCGGAATGATGATGGCGAGGTTATTGAAACTCCTGCTGAAGCTGTTCATAGAATGTCGAGAACTATGGCTGAAGTCGAATTTCAGTATGATGCTTCTGAAGAGGAAGTAGATTCTTGGACACAGGAATTTTATGGAATGATTGCTAACGGACAATTTTCTCCTGCAGGAAGAATTTGGACCAATGCTGGAACTGATATTAAAGCTCTATTCAATTGTTATGTTCTTCCTGTTCATGATAGTATGGATCGAGATGAGGGTGGAAGCATATTTAATTCTGTTAGGGATGCTGCAGTAATTCATAAAAATGGTGGTGGAACAGGATATAACTTTTCTGAATTGAGGCCAAGGGGAACATATGTTCAAAAATCTAAGGGAATTGCTTCGGGGGTTGTTTCTTTCATTGGTTCATTTGATCAGGAAACGACTATTATTAATTCAGGAAATAGGAGAGGTGCTAATATGGGAATTCTTGATGTTACACATCCTGACATTATGGATTTTATTTATGCAAAAGCCGCAAGAGGTGAAATAACTAATTTCAATGTTTCTTTAGGTGCCACTGATTCTTTTATGCAAGCAGTAGATGATTCTGAATTTTATGATTTGGAGTTTGCAGGTAAAAAACTTCATCATACAGTTCTTGAACAGATTATTAGAAATGTGGAGGAGAATAAAGTTGGTGGTGCTGAAGTTGGCGCTAAACCTAAACCTGCTTCTTTAAGACTTGATTTAAGAGAAGGATTAGATGTTGTTCCTGGTGAAACTAAAGTTGTTGATACTTATGTCGATAAGGTTGCTGGAAGAGTTTCGGAAGATGGTATTGTTCAGTTGTATGCTCCTTACGTTTTGGATACTGTTGCAGAGTTAGCTTGGAAAACGGGGGATCCTGGAATGATTTTTTTAGATGCTATTAACAGATGTAATTCTCTTCCGGACCAAGGGCCTATAAAAGCAACTAATCCTTGTGGAGAGCAACCGTTGCATCCTTATGATGCTTGTAACCTTGGAAGTGTTGTTTTATCTGAGATGATTACTGAGAGTGAGTCTGGAGATTTTTGTGTTGATTATGAAAAGATTGGAATAACGGTTAAAACAATGACTAGATTTATGGATAATGTTAATGATGCAAGCAAGGGTCCGATACCTGAGATAGAAGAGACTGTTCTTAGGCACAGGAGGATTGGGATGGGCGTGATGGGTTGGGCAGATATGCTTATCAAATTAGGAATACCTTATTCTTCTGAAGATGCAAGAGCACTTGCGGGTGAAGTTATGGGATTCATAACGGATACTGCAAAATCTGCTTCTGTTGAACTTGCTAATGAGAAAGGAGTTTTCCCTGATTTTGAAGGAAGTACTTATGATGATGGAAATCCTGCGAATAGGGTAAGAAATGTCGATAGAACAACTATTGCTCCTACTGGAACTATCTCGATGTTGTATAATACATCTTCGGGGGTTGAACCCATTTTCTCAGTAGCCTATCGGAAAAATATAAGGGGAAATGATACTCTTGAATATGTTCATCCTGGTTTTGAAGCAGAGGTTATAAAAAGAGGACTTGATCTTGAGAAAATTTTGGCTTTGTCGAGCAAAAATCATGGGAGTGTTCAAGGTATTGAGGAAGTTCCGGAGGATTTACAGAGGGTTTTTTTATCAGCACATGACCTTAGTTATCAGGAACATCTAGCTATTCAGGCGGCGTTCCAAAGGAATACTGATAATGCAGTAAGCAAGACGATAAATATGAGAAATGATGCGTCTGTTGCGGATGTTCGAAGCGCATATATTTTAGCTTGGAGGAGTGGATTAAAAGGTACGACAGTATATAGGGATGGAGCGAAGAAAATTCAGGTTTTGGAAACTGGGTCTAAGAAGAAAGATGAGGGAGTATTTTCAGGTGTTGTTGACCTGACGAAGATAGAAAGACCGAATGCTGTTGGCGGAAGAACTGTGAGAATGCAAACTCCTTATAATTTTGAAGGTCGACACCTGAATGCATTTATGACTTTGAATAGGATTCTTGAAGAAGATGATCTTGGAAGAGCTTATGAATTTTTTATTAGTATGGGAAGAGCGGGAGGAGATTTGCATGCTAATATGGAGGGTTATGGTAGGTTGATTTCGCTTGCTCTTAAGAAAGGTGCGACTCCAGATGAGATTTATGAACAATTAATTGGAATTACTGGAGAAACTCAGAAAGGTATTGGTCATAATGCTGTTAGGTCTCTTCCAGACACAATAGCAAAAGGGATAGAAAAAATTCTTCTTAGTGAGGGTAAAAAAGTTAATGGAAACAAGGGGCTTTCGGGAAATCTCTGCCCAGAGTGTTCAGGACCTTTGGCGATGGAAGAGGGTTGTCAGAAATGTTTGAATCCTAAATGTGGTTATAGTAAGTGTTAATCAGTCATAATCTTTAGAGGACACAAATTTTTATAAGTTTGGTTTGTGGTTTTTATCAATGGCAGAAATTAATATACCCTCTTGGGACGATTATTTTATAACGATGGTTTATCTTGTTGCGGCGAAGAGTAAAGATAAGAGGACTCATGTTGGTGCGGTTGTTGTTGGACCCCGCCGGGAAATTCGTTCTACAGGATATAATAGTTTTCCAAGGGGGATTTGTGATGATGTTCTTGAACGACAAGAAAAGGGGGAGAAGGATTTTTGGTTTTCACACGCTGAGAGGAATGCAATCTATAATGCAACTTTAATTGGATCTTCTCTTTTGGATTGTATTCTTTATACAAATGTTGTACCTTGTATGCCTTGTGCGCACGGAATTGTTCAATCTGGTATAAAAGAGGTTGTTGTAGATGCGAAATGGGGGAATGGAGATTTAAATTCTGATGAATTAGTGGGGAGATATAGAAGAACTTTTGAATTGTTTGGTGAAGGGGGAATTTCTTTTAGACGTCATGTTCCAAATTATGTTCCTCTTGAAAGGATGAATGATGGTGTGCGCACGCGGTTGATGTAGAGTAATAAAGTGGTTACACATTCTTTTAAAATAAATCTATTTCTTTTTTGAATGAAAATCTCGGCGTTGATTATTCTTGATTTGAATAAAGAGCATAATTTAATTGAAGGGCTCTCAGAGAGAGAACTTAATAATCCAGAGGGTTCTGGAATTGATTTGCGTGTGGGACAGGTCCACAAGATTGTTGGAGATAGTTTTCTTGGTGCGGATAATACTGGTGGAAAAAGATATTCCCCTGAAACTGAATTAATTGGCGATTTGAGTAAAGATGGGAATAAACAGATTACAATAAAACCCGGAGAGTATTTGCTTGTCACAACTGTTGAAGTTATCAATGCTCCTGTTGAGAAAATAAAATATGATTCTTCTTTGCCTGAGGGATATTTGATTCCTAAAGTTTGGCCGAGGAGTTCTTTGCAGAGGGGTGGTGTAAGTTTTCATGCGACGAAGACTGATCCTGGGTATAAAGGGGTTTTGACTTTTGGAATAAAGAATCTCGGAGAGAGCGATTTTGTTTTTGAGCTTGGTGCGAGGATGTTTAACATCGAGTATGAGGTTGTTGTTGGAGATATTGCAAGAGCTTATTCTGGGCAACACCAGAGTGGAAGAGTGACGAGTGGAGGGGAAAAGGAAGTTCAGACTTAGGATGGGAATATATCATCTAATTCCACAAGAGAGTGGAGATTATTGTGTCTGTTCTGTTTTGCAAGCTGTTTTAAATTATCATGGCGATGCAATTTCTCAAGAAGAAATTGCGAGAGAAGTAACTCCTGGATGTAAAGGGGGTTTTCTGATAAATGATAATTTGATTAAAGATTTTATGTCTAAGAGAGGTTATTATTACAAATATTTTTCGCATAATGAGACTCCGTTTAATGAACCGGATTTTTTGTTGGATCAGATGTCTGCTTATCATGGTCTTGTGGCTACTAATTCTCATGTTCGTTTACTTCAGGATTTTATTGATCCTAAATTGATTCTGATTGATCCTGCAGATGGTTCTTTTGTTAGAGCGGATCTTGGCGATGTCCGAAGAGTGATGGCAAGTCTTGGTGGAGGATTTGGGTTGATTAAAAAACTATGAGTTTTATTACAACTATCTTTATAAAAAAAGAAATTATGTTCTTTTATGGTTCAGCAGTATCTTGAACACTGTCGTGAAATTCTTACATCTCCTTACTCTGTGGTTAAAGGTGGGAGCAAAGAGGTTCCGTTGATTTCTCTTTTTGGTTATCAAAATGAGTATGATTTGAGAGATGGTTTTCCTGCTGTGACAACAAAACAATTAGCTTTGAAATCTGTGATTCATGAACTGATTTGGTTTATGCGTGGGGAGACAAATATAAAATATCTTGTCGATAACAAAGTTCCAATTTGGACAAGAGATGGTTTTAACCATAATTTGGAAGCGATGGCTGCAGAAGGAATTTTTCCTGCAGGACTTGTTAAATATTCTCCTGAATGGGTAGATGCTCTTGCTGAGTATGGGCAGAGAGTTCAGGAGGGAGAGGAGTTTGCATTGAGGTGGGGTGAGCTTGGTCCTGTGTATGGTGCGCAGTGGAGGAATTGGAAATCTGTAGGAGAGAATGGGGAAGCTATTCATGTTGATCAGTTTGCAAAAGTTATAGAAACATTAAGGAAGAAACCTACAAGTAAGAAAATAATTCTTAATTCTTGGAATGCTGGAGATTTATCTAGGATGGCACTTGAGCCTTGTCACGTGATGTTTCAGGCGAATTCTGATGGAGAGATTTTGGATGTTCAGATGTATCAGAGGAGTTGTGATCAGTTTTTGGGCGTGCCTTTTAATATTGCTAGCTATGCGATGCTGACGCAGGTGATTGCTCAGCAGGCAGATTTAGTTCCTAGGAGGTTTGTCCATACTTTTGGAGATTCTCATTTTTATTGTGGGACTGGTGAGAGGGGAGAATGGTATAAAGAGAATTTGTCTAGGTTTAAGGAGTTGGTGGCGAGTGTTAGCGAGCCTTTAGATTATCTAAACCTTCTATCTGAATTAAAACTTATTTTGCCATTTGAACCTGAAGGAGAAAGGGGTATGAAAGGATATGATCATGTGACTGCTATTCTTGAACAGATGGCAAGGGAGCCTTTGACTTTGTCGAGAATGGAAATTGCAAATAAACCTTTTGATGAATTGACTATCGATGATTTTAATTTAAAAGGGTATAAATCTCATCCTCCAATAAGGAGACAGATGGCTGTTTAAAAATGACAAGACAAAAATTAGATTGCGATACATATGAGTGTCCTTATAATATTGGACATGATTGTAGATATGATTCTGGTGTTGTTCAGATAAGAGATGGGAAATGTAGGAGTTATGAAGAGACAATGCGCGAAGCGCAAATAGAGAAAGAAGGCGGAGAGATGACTATGCTTCTTGATTCTTTTGATATTATTCCCCTTGAGGATTAATTCTCATTAGCAACTTTTATAAAATCAATTTCTTCTTTGTCATTATGGTCGAAGGTGTTGTTGAATTAATGACTGAAAAAGAATTTAATGATTTTGTAAAAGAGAGTGTTGTGGTCGTGGATTTTTTTGCGGAGTGGTGTATGCCTTGTGTTATGATGGGCCCTATTTTTGAAGAATTGTCAGAGAAATTTAAGGGTAAAATAAAATTTGCTAAAGTTAATATTAATGGCAATGAGGATTTGGCTCAGAAGTTTGAGGTTTCGTCAATTCCTAATTTTATTTTGTTCAAAGATGGCGAGGTTAAAGAGAGGTTTGTTGGGGCTATGACTGGTGATGAGTTTGAGGAGAAATTGAAAGCGTTTGTTTGAGTAAAGTATATTTTTGAAAACACATTTATTTTTAAATTAAATTAAGCTATTAAGAAACATGAGAGAACTTGAAAAGATAGACATTGAAACCGGAAGAAATTTGGTTGTTCCTTTTTATTTGGTTAGAGATGGTTCTCCGATTAGTTCTTGTGTTTTTAGACTTCCTGAGGATTATCAGGAGGCTGCTTTAAATTCAAATATTTTTGAACGAGTTAGAACTTACTTAATAACAAAAAAAAATAGATTCTGATAGACTAAAAGCTCAATTAGATCTTTCTCCTAATGCAATTCATAGGTTTGCTCAAAGAGTTGATAGACTTTGGGATGTTTTTGAAATAAGAAATTTTTCTGACAGGCATCATAATTCTCCTTTTGTGGGATTTGTTTCTGGAGAAAGCGTCAGAGATTTACTTCCAAACACTTATAGAAAATTTCAAGGAAAAATAGATGAGCTTGTAAAGGAACAAGAGGATTTTGAGAGATGGATTAGTTCTATTAGACAAGAATCTGTTGGAGAAGTTC
>JAHJRR010000093.1 GCA_018830685.1 Nanobdellota archaeon | reverse complement strand
CCAAAGGCAAAAATTCGTGCGCCTCGTCAATAAAAATCCAAGTCAACGGCCAGTCCTTCTTCTCTCCTCCCGCCAACAAATCCAAACCCCTAGAAACAGACTGAATCTCTTCCTTCTTCCTAGAATCCATTCTCTGATTAAATATCTTTTTTGAAATCAAACTTATCACCAAAGCCCTTATGTTAAAACTTCCTACAGAATTGTACACGCTCAAATCAAGAACAGTAGTCGTTCCCCCAGAAACAAGGTCACTCACCTGCGTTGCATTAGTCTCATTATTAGCAAAGATTCCCCAAGTTTCTGCAGCCTCAAACAATCCAATCGCAGCATTGCGCGCATCAACAGAAGCCCCGTCCTCGCTCTTTAATCTCCGAATTATATCACTAATATCAAACCTCTCACCATCTTTCAAAGAACTAACAACTCTTTGAATAAGAATCGAAATTGGATTTGTTATATCCAATCCAAAAGTCAATATCCAATCCTCAATATTTATTTCTGAAACATCCAAAGCGAAAGACTCATCAACAGGAATTCCTTTTTCAGTATAATCATTATAATAACCAAAGGGCACAAAAACTCGAACAGGAAGATTCTTAGATTTCAAATCCCAGTCCCTCAACAATTCTTTATCTTTCTCATTCCGAAATTTCATCGTCCAGTAAATCCCCATAGTATCAAAAATAAGCGACCCTACATTCTGACTAACCTCCTTAGGAAGATTCGAAAGCTCTTCAGCAATAACCCCTAGCGTGTAAGAATTATGAACGATTACATCATTTGCAACAAAATTGTGACTTTCAGGAACACAAATATCATATACTCTGAAATTCCCCTCTAAAGATTCCATTGAAATTATTTCATCCCAGAAGATATCTGATTGTGCGAGCAACTTCAATCCCCCATGTTGCTCTACTTCAGAGATTTGCAACAGCATTTGCCTCGATGGAGCATAGTTCATTCTTTCCCTCATAGCCTTCGGATGTTTATATCCAAGATCTTTTCCTATCTTTGTCCAACTTAATGGCTTATACGTATCCCATATTTCTTTAGGGATTGTATCCAAATTAGGATTTCGTGTCTTCAAACCAATCTCAGTCTGAGCTATTTTCTGCCTAATCTCTTTTTTTCCAAAAAACCCAATTTCCCCTATGAACTTCAAAGCATTTTTTGCATTCACTACAATTTCATATGATGAAAACTCCCTGTCGTTTCGTCTTATTTTTTTATTTCTTATCCGAGACAAAATCCCAAATCGCAATAACAAGTGATGAATTTGCTTAATAAGTTTATTTGAAGCCGAACAGTAAGAAATTTCCCAATAATTATTAACTTTGTAAATGCTTCCATCACAACTGAAAAGCCTATTCAGGAAAAGAGCTACTTGTTCTTTTTTAAGTTGTAAGATATTCTGAGATAGATATTTTTCAGGAGCGAGCAAACCGAATATTTCTTCCTTCTCAATTAATTTTCTAATACTTCTCTTCTCATATTCATTCCGGTTTCCTTTTGTAAATCGTCCTTTTTCGTTTTTAATAAAATTTGAATTAAGAACTTTGTTTTTCCATAAAGGGGAAGAAACTCTGTAGTGATTCTCTCCTTCTTTGATTAATTTTAATGTCGAATCAAATTTTCTAAGAGCATCATGGAAATCCTTAACAATTTTATCATCGGAATTTGAAAAAAGAACAATTGATTTTGTATGCCCTTCTGCAATTAGATAAGAAAGAAGTTTTATTTCATGTTCCGGCATTTCCTTGTCGCCGAATGCAGGCAGATTTCTAGGCGTAGCTATTCGTGTCCCAATTGCCAAGTTCTGAACAGGTTTCCATCCTTTGATTGTCAAAAGAGGATGCTCTGGAGTTAATTTTATCTCTTTACCACTCCTTAATTTTAAACTTATAAGCTTGCCAGTTTCTCTTGAGAAAAATTCAGACTTGCAAGAATTTTCCATTTTCAGAGTATTATTTAGTGAAAACACTTTCTCTTTGTTAGCTTCTAGTTCCTTTATCGGAATTTGAGATCCGTCTGCTAGAGTTATAAGTGTGTCTTCATGCAAGCACTTACCACTCCCCCTCTTCCCAGAAACCAAGACAACGTGACTACGCGCAACATCCATCAAAATCCGATTACTCATAGAAGTATATCTTCCCATCCGAACATAACTCTTACCAAGAAAAACCAATCCTCGATCACCAAAAGCTTTCTTGTCTGCATCATTTCTCCCAATAACAATATCATAAGCCATCGTAATAAAATAGAGGGGAAGATGTTTATAAAATTAGTGTGAGCAAAAATACTGCCTCGCTTTGCTCAGCAATTTTCTAGAAAGAATAAAATAATACAAGTTTGATTGATTATAAGGACTTGAGGTTATCTTTCAGATTAGTTTGCGAACGCAATAAACAGGTATATTTTTCGATTAAAGAAACAAAAAACCATCTGCTCCAAAACTTAATAATTCTTCTGCAATCCCCCCTTCAGAGATATAAACTTCTGCTTTCGTTGCAATTTTCTTAGGGAGGAAATATTCTTTTTTAGGATGACAACTATATGCCGCAGGATTTTTGTGAATTTTATACGAACCATTCTTCTTAAAATTTGAAACACGGTAGTATTCCGCAATGTCTACTGGAAGTTCTAAATACATGATTCTTCCTAAAGGATATTTATGTTCAAAATACCAACGAAGCTCAGAAAAATTATCAGTAAACCAGCGACCAACCTCTTCACGCCTATCGGGGTTCTGATTTTCCACACGATAAAGAACTTTTGTTTTCATTTTCCTTAAACTCACTAAACCACAACAACCACATCTTTTCTAATATACTCAATCTCATCCTCAGTCAACTTAAGCTCTTTCCAAATTCCGGGATTCATCAAGAACGTCCTTATTGTGGGATATTCCATCAATGCCCGCTTTCCACCAACATGAACATATTTAGAATACTTTTGTGCAATCGACTTTCTATGAGCAATCTTCTGGTTATTCATCCAAATCTTCAAAATCCGTGTCGGCCTCTTATAACTCTTAAAACCACTCTTCACCCCCTCTGGATTTTTAGAAGCCGAAACTCCGTAACTCAAAAATGCATTCTCATAAGCCAAAAACCTCCAATACTGCTTACTATAAATCCTTCTTCTGAAAATATCAACTTTACTCAAAGCATTATACGCCTTCAAAAGTTCTTCACCACGATATTCCACAGGAATATTCTCCTCCAACCAAAGAAGAATTTCATCAATTGGTTTATCAACAGAATCAAAAAGAGCCAGAAGCGAATTATCCGGCTTCCCCTGAAGAATGGTTTGCATAACTGAAAAAATATCTATATCTTTATTTCTCTTATCCATAGAAACATCCAATCCACCAAGCCCCACAACAATCTGTAAATCATTTATCGCAGCACGAACATCACCCTTAGCATTCATAGAAATCTTAGCTAAAGATTCACCTTCCAAGAACTTACCCTCTCTTCTCAAGATGTCTATAAGAATTTCTTTTATTACTCTATGGTCAACATCTTTTAACGCAACAATTTCGGATTTCTTTCTCAAATCACTAAATTTTTTATCCCAAATATCATTCGCAGTCACAATCACAGGATAAGCAGAACCCTGAATCAATCTCATAAGTTCAGGTAAACCTCCCCTATCTACAACAGAAATCCCATCGACCTCGTCGACAAGAATTATCTTCTGCTGTTTAGTTAAAGACATCTGTTCTATCGCCGGCTTTAGAATAGAATTAAGTTTATTTTTATTCCTCAAATCAGAAGCATTCAGCTCAAAAATCTCAGACCCTGTTTCATTCGCAGCCACGTGTGCAAGCGTCGTCTTCCCAACGCCCGGACCGCCATGCAACAAAATCGCCTTCTTCCCCCGACCCTTTCTCTGAAACCCCCGAATGAAACTATTAATCTTAAGAATCGGCTCGCCCTGCCCCTTCACCTCTTCCCATTTTTTAGGCCTATGTTTTTCTGTCCAACTTGTTTGTGCCATGATTTTTTTTATTCCCTCTTATTCATTATTTAGTTTAACAATTTATTTTTCTTCATGCATTAATTATTCTCTACCGAAGCATCACGACAGAGTCCGATGCTGAGCCATCAATCGCGAGCCGAAGACGAGCGTAAACTATTTCCCCATCCCCGCAAGAACAAAACCAGCAAGCAGACTTTGAAGTTGTATAAACGGATCACTTCCTTCAACAATTCTAAACTCGGTCTCACCAGTTTTCTCTGTAAGCCGAACTTTTAATTCTGGCTCAACATGAAGATTCCAAATCTCTTTCTGAATCGCCTTAACAACATCTTGTCCAGAGATACCTTCCTTCAACATTACATCAAGCAATTTCTCTCGGGACTTCTGAAAATCTCCAGACAAGGCATAATCTAAAACAATCCTAATATCCTTCGGCTTAGCATGAGAAATAATAGTAGAAACAATATCCTTATTTATCGTCGGAGAGATATGCGCCGTAGATTGCAACAGATTTATTATCCTTCGACAGTCTCCTTCGCTTCCTTCATAAAGCAACTCAACTGCATCATCATCAATAGTCAAACCTTCCCCATCACCAATTCTCCGCATAACTTTTTCGATTCCATCTTTATCAAGCAACTTGAATCTAAATGTTGCACATCGAGACTGAATCGGATCTATAATTTTACTTGAATAATTACAAGACATAATAAATCTGCACGTACTCGAATAATTCTCCATAGTTCTCCTCAAGGCCTGCTGAGCTTCCGGTGTCAAAGCATCAGCCTCATCCAAAAAGATAATCTTAAACGGAACATTGCCCAGAGACTTTGTCCTTGCGAAGTCCTTAACTTTCTCTCTAACAATATTAATTCCCCTCTCATCACTTGCGTTCAGTTCCAAATAGTTATCTTTCCAGTTAGGGCCAAAAAGCTCATGAACAACAATCAACGCAATCGTGCTCTTTCCAGTCCCTGGTGGACCGGCAAAAAGCAGGTGCGGAATATTAATAGAATCTGTAAGAGATTTAACCTTTTTCACAATATCATCTTGCCCCACAATGTCGGAGAACTTCAACGGACGATACTTTTCAGTCCAAATTTCAGATGCCATAATTCAAAAAAGGATGTTTGGTTAATAAAGATTATGGGAATGAAAAAGAACTAAAGTTCATAAGAGTCAACAGAATTTCTTTGAAATCTTTTAAGACACGAAGCCTGAAAAACCGCAGTAGCTCTAATTGAAGGAATTGATTTTTCTAATTCTTCATATTGTTCCCTAATACTGAAAAGCTCGGGGGTGAGTGCATCAACAATTTGTTCTCCTGTTAAACTTTTCAAATATCCCTCAATCCCTCTCATTCTCATACGCTGCGTGAAAAAAGGGTCTCTTTTTTGTACTAATTCAACATATTCCCTCATCAACCTTGCAATTTCTTGAGGTTCTGTTTCAAATCCATTCATACGGTCAAACATAGATTTAGGATAAAATTAGAATTAATAAATATTATTGTAATGAGAATTATACAAATTCAATTGAATCTTTTGATTTGTGGTTATTATTTATGTAAATTGTCGAGCTTGCGAAGCATCATATTTCTATTTTCTCAAAAATCATAGTCCTCCCGAAATCTTTCCTGTTCCCTTTTTCCTGAATCACAAAGATATTTTTGAAATCCGCGAACTTCCTCTTTGTCCAAATCAGGAAACGCCCTAATTCTCGCCTCAATCATACTCTTTTCTCTTTCAGAGTCAAAGGTCTGCTCACCATTATTTCCTTTTATCTTAGCCATTTCTCGTGAAAGTTCTAATCTCCTAGAAAATAGGTTAAAAAATTTCATATCAATATCATCTAAATCTGTTCTGACTTCTCCTTTAGTTCTCATAAAACAAATCAGAAAAAATCATTAATAAATATTATTATCCTAGAAACCTATCTACTTCTAGTTCTCTTAAGCTTTCTCTTATGCTTTTCCTTTCGAAGTCGCTTTCTCTGCCACTTCCATCTCATCTGTCCTTTCTTTTTCCACCTTCGTGATGAACGTTTCATTATAAAATCTGGGGAAATCTGTTTTTAAAGATTTGGGTGAGAATTAATCTCTATGAATATGTTTGTACAAACCACCTAACCCGCAAGTTAAAGAAGCCAAAGCAAAAGCGCCAAAAGCGTAAATCTTTGCATCATCAATATCTTCCTGAAAATAATTAACCCTCGAAGCAATACCGAAGTACAAAGAAGTCAAGCCAATCCCCAGCACGGCAATGCCGTCTGCTAATCGCGAACTTTCTTCATCTAAAGGAAAAAACTCTAAGCTATCCATATCTGGCATAATTTCCTCTAAGCCATTCCCAAATACACGGGTTCTTTTTCTGACTGGATTTGCATGCTCTTCGAAAGATATTATCAAATCCCAGTTATCTTCCATGATTCTATTCAAGAATAAGTTTATTTAAGGTTAACTCTTATGTAAGAAGAGAACTAAATTCCAAGTTTTATTTTCTCTAATTCCATCTTCAAAGAAGTAAATTTTTCTTTAGAGATTATGTTCTCATCAGGAGAATCTTCTAAATTTGCTGAAATTATTTTTCCAAAACCAATCTCTTTTATAATTTCAGAGATTTCTATTTCATTGAGACCCATTTTGGACAACATTCGCCAACCATGCACAAAAATTATCTCTCTCGCACTTTCATGATTGAGAGCCTTTAGAATTCTCTCTTTTTCAAGAAGCTCTTCATACAACAAATTATCCAAAAAATCAATCGATTTTTTATAATCTATATTTGAATAATCTCTTATAATCAAATTTGTCTCCTCAACTACATTATAAAGTATTTCTCTAAGTCTAATCTCTAATAATTTACCTTCATTTCCAAGCTCAATAAGATATTTTACAAGTTCCTTTGAAATTTTCTGGATTGCCTTTCCTTTTTGAATTACTTTGATAACTTGATTTAAACTAACATAATTTCTTAGTTCAAGTCGGTTAAGATTCTCAAGATAAGAATCAAAAAGTTCTCTTTGCTTTTCAAGAATCTGAAAGTATTCATTTACTTTTCTTAATATTTCAGAGGTATCTTTTAATTTATAAGTTTTATTTTTGTAAAAAATTGTTATTTCCTTTTTCCTTTCAGAAACAGCAATCACTAATCCGGAGATCTGTTTTGCAGTTCTTTCTCCAGCTTTATGTCTTGTTCCAGTTTGAAAAGTCTTTATCTTATTATCAGGTGTCAACAAAACATTAACAAGATTAATTCTCTTTAAATCTCTTGAAAGAATTATAGCCCCATCCATCTTGCTCAACTCAACAAGTTTTTGATGAGTGAATTTAGAATTGACTTTAAATCCCCCATCAATTAAAGGATTCAAAAAATCATTCTCTACAGCTATCAAAGCCCCTTTACCCGAACTTATTATCCCATCTAAAGCAGTTCTTAATCCGGTTCCAGGAGAAACTAATTTTAACACAAGATAAAACTCTTCTTCAGATACCCTCCCATCTTCAGAACTTTTAAGAATAGTTTGTTGCACTTCTTTTTTCATGTAATCCTTTTTTTGTTTACCTTAATTAATCTTTCTATTCACGTACATTGTTACCTTAAAGGTTGGTATAAAATGGAAAGGAATTTAAATAAAGGAAATCAAAAATATAATATGAAAAATGAGGGGTGGTGTTATAACATTTTTTCTATAAAGATTAATAAATGCCGAAATATTAATAAGTATATACTTCCATGGTATAGATACAATGGAGGGAATTTGCTATGAAATTAAGTGGAATAACTTTTAAAGAGGAATCAAAAATAGACCTTTTAGAACTTTTTGAAAAAACTCTTGATGATGATGGGTATATTGTTGAAATTGATAATGTGAATCAGAGGGTTTTAACGCCAAAAGGAGAAGAAATTCACATATCAGAATGGGCGGGTGTTATTAAGGGTTCTGAAACATTTGTAAAATCAGATGCCTTTTCTTTAATGGAAATAGCAAAGAAAATAGAGTGAGCGTTTTTGAAAAATTAAGAACTATTTTTGAAGGAAAATTTGGAGATATTTTTGCGAATAATACCATTAAACTTTTTGACTTCTCTAAAAATGTTAGCCATGTTTTAGAATTAAAAGATGGACAAAAATTAGGTTTGGATGTTAGTAAAGCAACGCCAGATGAAAAGAAACAAATCAAAGAAGAGATAATAGATGTAATAGTTCAAAGTCAAGACGAATCATTTTTCTTAAATAAGTCAGAAGAAAAAACAAAGCAAATTAAAAGAAATCTTCCTATAAATAGTGATGAAGATTTGTTAAAGTTTTATAAGGACAAACTAAATCCAGAAATGTTTAGAGCATTAGAAACTTCTATTGTTGTTAGAAATTCTTGGAAAAAGGGGGAAGATATAACAGAACTAAAAAGAGATATTTCTTGGAAATATCCTTCTTTTGGAAATAACATTTGTAATTTAGTTACAAGAAATTATTTTGAAGAATATTTTAAGGAATTATATGAAGAGATGTTGGAACAGGAAGACTTTAGCATAATTTCTTATCAAGAAGAAGTAGAAAGAATAGTAGAATCTTTGCCCTATATGGTCTTTATTAATAGGCATAAATCTTATGAAGAATTTAGCGGAGAAGTAAAATTTAAGATGGATAGATTAAGAAAGTATGGAACAGAAAAATTAAAAATTCATGCATTAGGAAAAGACAATGTTGATAAGGCGTTAAAAATTGCTACAGAGTATAGGGACGACCATGGGATAACTATTGAAAGGAAATCAAATCCCTCAAGAACAATCATAACAATTATTTTTAGATTTTAGATAGATGTATCAATTCCAACCACTTATTTTCAGAGTTGAGTTTTAAGTCCGTTGCCAATTCATAAGGACATCTCTTTAATGACTGGTGTCTCCTCACGAAGTTGTAAAAGATTATGTAACCCTTCATTATTGTGTCTGCACTTTCTAAACTTCCGTGAAAGCCTCTAAAGACCTTTGTTCGTTCTCTGATTGAATTGTGGAGCCGTTCAATATAAAGATTAAAACCCTCACCTTGCGAAGCATTAACCTGATTGTGTTTCAGTTTGCCCTTTTGGAAATTTTGATAGCCGAAGACCTGCTTAACAGAACGATTGTAGACCTGCCATCCATCTGTCGTGATGGTTGTAACATAATCTTCTGTTTTTGTTTTAATCTTTCCGAGAACTTCTTTAATCTCTTTCTTTCCTCTTGATTGAAAGTATCTTCCAGAAACCATAAATCTCGTTTGGCAATCAATAGAATCAATAAACCAATCTTTAGAAACTCCTTTTTTATTTGGAAATTTTCTTCTATGATATTCCAT
>JAHJRR010000092.1 GCA_018830685.1 Nanobdellota archaeon | reverse complement strand
GAGCATGAGGAGTAAGATGTCTATATGTTCTTTTTCAAGGATTTTTCGGTTGAGTTCGTCGTCGCTGGTGGAGAAAATGATTTTCTTTCCTGTGTTTTCCTTTATTAATTTTCGGACTTTCTGGAAATCTGTTTCGGAGATAATGATTTGTTGCATGAGGGGAATAAGGAGAGGATGTTTATAATATTTATTAACTTTAACATTGGGATTATGAAAAGTCGTGCTACGCACGATTTGGGCGAAGAAGTCTGCAAGACTTCGTGACCTCATAATCCTTGTTATATTCTCAGAGAGTTTAAAATTTCAGAAGGTAAGAGTTCATTGACTATGATTACATAAATCTTTAAAAATATGAATTTCATAAAACAAATATGGCACGAGAAGATTGTCAGATGTATCAATTAATGAGAGAAGCTGTAGTTGGAAAAAGGTTTAAGGATAGATGGGGAAGAACTTATAGTGTTAGAGATGCCAGTATCTACCAAGGAAAAATATTTGTTGATTACGAGGGAGAAGCAAGTTTTAGGGATGGAATAATTGGATTTTATGATTGTTTAGGGGATGAGCCTCTTGAAGAAACAAAAATGGATGACGGTCGATTAGGAGCTATAGTTGGAACTCAATAAAATAGATCTCTAGAAAGTGCTCACTTTTAAATTTGGAGTAAGTGAAATGAGCACCTGTGAACATAATCATATCATAAGTTTATTCAGGATATGATGCTCCTCAAAGAAGTGTTATCAGAATTTATCCCCTCACAAGAGTTCCCTTAAATTTTTTTCCCTTGAGAACGTTTTCTAATTGTTTCATGTCTTGTCCGATTATGTAAGTCGTAATTTTGGAATTCATGATTATCTTAGATGCAGTTTGGTCCAGCACGAAGTGCTGTCCTGGCTGATATTTGCTGACGTTGGCAAGTTTGTCTAATTCCTTCCAATTTATTTCGGGGATGAATTTTGCATCTTTGTGCTTTTTGGGATTTTTTGTATAGAGCCCCTTGACATCAGTCAGATTTATGAAAATGGTTTTGAATTTTTTTGCAAGCTGGGCAGACGTTGAGTCGGACGTTTGATTTGGTTTGTATTCGAGCGCTCCGCAGAAGACTACATCATGTTTTTTTAGATAGGATGCTACTTCTTCGGTTGTGTGTGGAATTCCGTATTCGGGATTTTCGTTGAAAAAATAACTCATGAACCTTGCGTTCATCCTCGTCGCAGAAATTCCAGAGAAGCTTTGTAGTTTTTCATCCATTCCAATGTTTCTTAGGGCAGAGATATATTTTCTTGCTATACTTCCTCCCCCACACACTATCACGAACTTGTAGTTTTTAGTGTTCCTTAGAATTGTTTTTTTGAATGATTTTAGAAACTTCGTATCAACGTTTTCGGGAATAATTAGGCTTCCTCCAAGACTCATAACTATTACCTCTTTTTTCATTTTCTTTTATAGTGGAAAGGGATTTTTATATTTACTCATTTTATTGTAAAAAGTTTGTCGTCATCTACGTCGAAGATTTCTAGACGGACGCCTGCATCTAACCAACCGTGAGCGTAATTGAGGGCCGCGAAGGTATTTACTAAGTCTTGTTTTTCTTCAAAGAATTTCGCGTCAGAAAGATAGTTTGAAACCATGTCGATAATTTCTTTTGCTTCGGCTTCTTTTCCTTTTATGATTGACTTCTTGACTATTCCAAGGGCTTTTGTTGTCAAATCCTTGTACTTCTTTATTTTCTCTAGTGTGATTGTAGATTCCATGATATTATGTGGAAATTTTAATATAAAAACCCTTTTGCAAAACGTTTAAATAGCATTTGAGCTTATTTTTTGAAGAGGGTAAGTTAAATGAAAAAGGTGCTTGTCGGTGGTGTTCTTGTAACGATTATGCTTTTAGCTGCTGGTTTGTTCGCTTCTGCACAGAGTAATTCTACAGAGATTAACGATACTGGTTCAAATGTTGTTTTGGATTCTTTAGATGTTACAGATACGGGGGAAGGAGATGTTACTGAAAGTTCTAGTGCAGATTTAGCAGATAAGTCAGAGGAGGAGATTAGTGATTGGGTTTATGATTATATTTATGGTTTTATTGAGAAGATGGATATTACTCCAGAGGATGTTGTTTCTATAAGTCTTGTTGATTTTGATAATTTGCCTGCAAGCGTTAATCTCGGGAGCATTAGCGATGGTAGCGGTCTTGCGATTTATGGAGTGACTTTTGATAAGGGCGACGGCGAAAAGACTGTTTACGTTGTAACATACTCGCTTGACACAGTTGATTCACAGGATGATGTGTTCCCAACGAGTAAGAGACAATTCTTGAACTTTGGATTTGCTGGAAAGACTAAAGAAGCAATCTTCTTGTTAACTGCAACGGATGTGGAAACAAGTGTTGAGAAAGGATATGTAATGATGAGAGATGGAAGCATTACTGCAATGTCCACGAACTTAAATGTGTTAAATGATGGTAAGAGTATTGAAGTTATAATTTACATAAACGGCGAGCCTGTAGGATTTGGAAATATGTTAGGTGCTGATGGGGTAGGTGTTCAAAATGATTATGATGTTATCTCCGAGAATACTGTGGAATTTTCTGCAGGGGATGTTGTTTCTGCTTACTTAAAAATTGAGGGAGATGTTTCGCTTGAAGATGTTACAACCCTTGTCGAAATAACAACAAACTGAATTAGACAAAAGTTTTTAAAGTAAAAGAGTATAAAATAAATATGGCAACAGATAAAAGTAGAGTTTTGGTTACGGTTCTGGTTGTAGTTGTGATAGTTCTTCTTGCTATAATCGCTTATGCCCTTGTAGTAAGTCCAAGATTATCTGGCTACGTCGTGAACAAACAGGTAGAAGGATATCAAATTGCTGTATTGGATATTGCACAGGCTGCAGCACAGTGTCAGACAGTTCCAATACAGGTGAGTGAAAACCAGACGATTAATTTGCTTGCGGCTGAGTGTTTGCCCCAAGAGATTTTACAACAACTCCAAGGCAATGCTGCACAATAGTTCAATTTTTTCTTTTAATTTTTATTTTCTTTTATGCGTGTGAGAGGTGTATTTTGGTTTTTTGGGCAATTTGTTATATCATCTTCTTTTAATCTGAGTTCGCTGATGCTCATAATTAATAAGTAAAATCATACAAGTTTATATTCATTTTTGAGAATCTTTAGAGGATACAAATAAAAAATCATGCGCGTGCCGAGAATCGAACTCGGGTCACCTCGTCTTTGCTTTCTCCATCTCTTCCGTTTTCTTCGGGAGTGACTTGTTAGGGGCGAAGCCCCAAACCAACAACGTTGGTTCTCTTTCCCAAAAGGAAGGGGTGACTTGTCAGGGGAAACGTAGTTTCCCATACGATTGGCAACGAGATATTCTACCATTAAACCACACGCGCTTGAAATTATTAGAAGGTAGGAGCAGGGGTTTTTAAGATTTTAGAAAATGTAAAATCCATTTCATAACCCAACACATCCCAATAAAAATAAACTCTCTACGACATGAGCTTTTTGTTTATGGACGTTACGAGAACAAGTCGCTCGCTCTGCTCGCATATTGAGAGTAAAGAAATTGCTAATGAAGTAAAATTATACAAGAAAAGGTTTATCGCGGTTTGAGTAAAGATAAATCAATAATTCTTTTGAAAAAAAGGTTATGCCAATTTGTTAGTTCCACATTAAGTTAAAGAGTTTAACTTACAAAATCAATTAGAGATTAGGAAATTATATCTGTGTCATATAAAGACCGAATCTGTTTTCTAGAACTTCGTCATGGATTAATTTTTCTCCAATGCTTCCAAGAGTTTTTGCATTCCTGACAACATTTTCATAAAACTCTCTTGTAGGAATTCCCCTTTCCTCAAATTGCGTAAAGTCATAACCATAACCAATTACATTTGAAAAATGATGCCTTATTTTATGAGGTTTACTAACTCTAATTTCTCCCATAGATTGAACTATTCTTGCTCCTAATTCTTCTTCGTTATCACATAGAACTCTAAAGCCAGTATCTCTGTCAATTAAGATTTTTGACATCATTTGATAAACTGCTTGTGCCAATTCAAGATTTTCTTCACTCATGTTCAACGACAATAATTAATCTTTTTAAATATTATTGTTACAGGAAAAATATGTTACTGTTTACTCCATTCACAGTTTGATAATCATAATAATTTTTTGCTAATTTATTTTATAATACTATATCACCGGTAAAAATTCAAGTATTAATGATTGCCGAAGACAATTATCCAATTCAAAATTCCTGCGAAAGTTACCCAGAGAGCATAAGGAATTAGAAAGTATGTTGCTGTGTGGTTGATTCTATATGTTAGTATTAAGAGAGCTCCTATTGAAATCCAAAGTGCAATTAGTTCGAAGAATGCTAATCCAGGATTTTGTAAACCAAAGAAGATGAAACTCCAAAGAACATTAAAAAATAGATTTAGCCCGAATAGGGTTACAATGCTCTTTTTTGTGCTTGTATTTTTTGCTGATGTCCATGAGATGTAAATTGACAGGGCTATTAGAAAGAAGAGGATATTCCATACAATTGGGAAGATAAAATTTGGAGGTGTTATTGTAGTTTTAGTAGATTCATACCATGAAGAGTTTACTGATGAAGATGTGAAGAGGCTTCCGATGAAAGCTATAGCGTAGACTAGAACTATCGATGCGATTAGAACTTTCCAGTTTATTGGTTTCATTTACATGGTCCGTGGAGGAATCGGACCTCCGCTTCCTCGGTGTAAACGAGGTGTTCTACCATTAGACTAACGGACCTAAT
>JAHJRR010000091.1 GCA_018830685.1 Nanobdellota archaeon | reverse complement strand
GGAGCTCGAGGAGTTATTATCCCCCATAGTTTTGTTCGTGCTATCAATGATGTGTTTTTGATTAATGGTTCTGCTTTGCCTAGTCAGGATACTGAATCTTCAATGATGGAAGATGTCTCTGAAGATATAGAGCAGCTTTAAACTTGTAAAAATTTATATAGTTTATCTTTTAGATTAAAGCATGAAAAAAGCGGCGGTTTTCTTGATTGTAATATTTTTATTGTCTTCTGTTTCTGCTTACTCTTTTAATGATTTTGTTGAAGATGTTCGGGGATTTTTTTCTGAATCTACGACGGGGAATGTTGTTTTGCCGACGGGCGATGTGACTAATGAGGTTTGGGAAGATGCGACGACGACGGTTTCGTGTCCGTCGGGAAGTTCGATAACAGATATTGAAGCGTATTACTATTGCCCTGATGGAACTGGAAGAGCGATGTATTGTCCTTCTGTTTTAGGAATCGGTCAGCAGTTGTCTTCTTTTACTTTTACAAATACTAATTGTGGGAGCGACCCGTGTGTTAATGTGAGAAAAAAGGGGATTTTGGCGGCGACGTGTTCTGTTTCAGCGACGACGACACCGCCTGTTCCTAATGTAAGTTCTAATACGAAAACAGTGAGTGTCTGGGATATTTATCTTGCGAGTTTGAATTGCGATTCTGGTTTGATAAAAAGCGCTTCTGCAGTTTACTGGTGTCCTGACGGAACCGGGAGAAAAACTTCGTGCAATACTCCAAACGCCGTCGGTAAAAGTTCATATTCTTTTACTTTTTCGAATGGGAATTGTGGTGACCCGTGTCCTTATGTTGAGAAGAAAGGGAATTTGACGATAACGTGTGGCGAGGCGGTTTCTTGCGTGAATTACAGTGATGAACTTGGGTGTTTGTCTGATTCGAGATGTGAGTGGGCGCAAGGTGTGACGTTTGCGAAGGTTTGTCAGGAGAAAACTATTGCAAAATCGGCAGGGGAGGATTCTTGTGTGGATAGTGATGGGGGGAAGAATTATTATGAAAAAGGAACTTTGAATTTTAATAATCGTGAGATTTATGATGATTCTTGTATCGGAGATGAGGTGCCTTCTTTGAAAGGTCAATTAACCGAGTATTTCTGTGATGAAGATGGTAGGAAATCAATAGTTTATGAATGCCCAAATGGATGTTTTGATGGTGCTTGCCTCACTTCTGCACCGAGCACAGATGTTTGTTCTTCTGATTTTAACAAAGATGGAGTCGTAGATGATAAAGATTATGGTTTATTCTGGGATAATTATGGGAAAAGCGATAATAATCTTTATGATTTAAACCATGATGAAAAGATAGATCGTGAGGATAGTGTTGTAATTGTAAAGAATTTTGGAAAGACCTGTGATGCAATAATTTCCATTCAAATAGCAAAAGATGATTATAATAGGGGTGAGGTGATTTTATTAAAATGAAAAGCAGATTTTTTTTGTTCCCTACCTTTTTGATTTTGGGAATGGCTTTTGTTGTTGGTGTTTCTGTTCAGAATTTTGATGTAATAAATAGGCAAGTTTCTGATTCTGGTTTGATGACTGAAATTTTTGATTTTGGTAGGCAAACAAATTACTCCGGTTATATTGTGGAATTTTCTGGCAGTCCTGTTATAGTTAGGCGAGCAGAACTTGAGGCTAAGGCGGAATTAAATAGTCAATCTATTTTGAACAAGATTCCCGGAGTAAATGTTTTATATAAAATAGTGGCAGTTACTCCTGATAGTGTTTCGTCGAGAGTTGAAAATTATGCATGGGATTTAAACAAATCTGATGACAAGATTAAAAAGGAGATTCTGGATAAACTTTTCGGGAATTCTTTTTCTCTGACAGGAAATGTTATCTCCAGCGAAAATTCTTTACAAATTATTGCGGAGTATCGGGATGTGTTTAATGGCATTGTTTTGAATATTACTTCTGTTCAAGCTGAAGCTATTAAGGGGATTTCAGGTGTTCAGGCTGTTTATCCTAATTATAAGGTTCATACATTTCTTGATACTTCTGTGCCTTTAATTCAAAATGGAATTCCTGCAGGAAATCTTAACTCTGATGGAAAAGATTGCACAAGAAATTTTGGTGAATGTCTAACCGGAAAAGGGATTAAGATTGCGATTATTGATAGTGGTGTTGATTATAGTCATCCTGATTTGGGGAGATGTGGTGGAAAGGATTTTGCTATGGGGCGTTGCACTAAGGTCATTGGAGGCTATGATTTTTATAATGATGATTCTGATCCAATGGATGATAATGGGCATGGGACGCATGTTGCAGCGACTGCTGCGGGGAATGGTGATTGGAACCACGATGGAATCTTGCAATCAGACGAGGGTTTGAACGGTGTCGCACCTGGTGCACAAATTTTGGCGTACAAAGCTCTTGGCTCAGATGGTTTAGGAGATAGTTCGATGATAATCTCTGCTATTGAGCAGGCTGTTAAAGATGGTGCCGATATAATTAGTATGAGCTTAGGAGGAGAAGGAACTCCTGATGATCCCTTGAGTCAAGCCAGTGATAACGCTATTACCACGGGAGTTACTGTTGTTGTAGCAGCAGGGAACTCTGGACCAAGTGAACAGACAATTGGAAGTCCTGGTGATGCGAGAGATGTTATTACTGTTGGTGCGATATACAAACAAGATTATTCTGGAACTTATTTTGGAGATTTTAATCCCATGAAAGATCAGGTAACATCTTTTTCTTCGAGAGGACCTGTTGGTTGGAAAGATACAGACGGGAATTTACAGAGGATTATGAAACCAGATATTGTTGCTCCGGGTGCTATGATTTGTGCGGCACAACTTCCTGGATTTGAACCGTGGAATGAAAATGCTCTTTATTCACAATGTAAGGATGATAAACATGTTTTGCTTGCAGGAACGTCAATGGCGACGCCGCATGTTGCAGGTGTTGTTGCTTTGATTAAACAGGCGCATTCGGATTGGACTCCTGAAGAGATTAAATCTGATCTGAAAACCATGGCAGATAATCTTGTTGATCCTTTGACTGGAAATCCTTATGATCCTAATGTTCAGGGTGTAGGAAATGTTGATTTGAATAAAGCAGTATCTCTTGATTTTCCTTGTGTAGCCGAACTTGGGCTTCTTGGAGAGGTAAATAATAATTTTTATGTTTTGGGGAGTGCTTATTGTAAAAATAATCTCAAGTCTTTTTTCCTTTATTATAAATCTTCTGAAAAAGATAGCGATTGGATTGAGATGGGGAGGTTTTTTAGCAATATCATAGATGGAAATTTGATGGGATTTGACGCCAATCTTTTAGATGAAGGAATGTATTTAATCAAGCTTGTAGTAACAGATGCGAAAGACAGAGAGTATTCTGATGAGGGATCATTTATTGTTAATAATTTTGAAATAAAAAGCGTAGGAGATAATATTGGTTATCTTGGCAAAGGAAATGCAAAAATTATTGGGGATATAAAATTTTCTTCTTATAATGCTTACAAAATTGAATACTCTCCAAAAGGCACAGATGATTGGGAAAATCTTTGTTACAGCAATAAAAAACTTTTGGGAGATGTTCTTTGTTCTACTAATGTAGATTCTCTTGATGAGGGAGAATATTCTTTAAAGCTTTTTGTTTTAAAAGAGAGTAAATGGTTCCAAGATTCAGATGAATTTAAAATTGCTGTTATACACGAATTAATGAATGGATGGCCTCTTGAATTTCCAGGTATTCAATCTACTCCATTGTTCTTTAGTGATTTCGGGTCGGAGGATTCTAAATTGGTTCAATCTTCATATAATGATTATGGTTTGGGTTTTTTTGGTCCTGGAGTTGGGGGCAGTTCAATTCATTTAATCAGTAGTGATGCGAGCTATGAACAAATTAATTCCCTTTCTTTCTCTGAAAGAATTTTGGATATTAAACCTGCAGGAATTCTTTCTACACTAAACCAATATTTGGTCATCAGCAATTTTCAGGGGGGTATGGGGATTTTTGATTCTACTGGAAAGTTTCTTTTAGGTTGGCCTCAAGGACATGATTTAAGGGGATATCCAATGGTCGTAGGGGATAAAATATTTAGTCTTTCTGATTTAAAATTATACGGATTTGATGATAAAGGGAATACATTGACTGATTTCCCAGTGGATATTTCTAAAATAGATCCTGATGACGATTTGCAGCTTAGCCAACTTATTTTAATTAAATCAAACAATGAGTTTAGGTTAGGAATTTTAGGTTCTGAACTTTCTCACTTTGATGATAAGACAGGATACTTTTCGAGAGAACTTTTTTTTGATATTTATTCGGAGCAAGGACAATTCCTAAAGAGAACAATTCTCTCAGATAATTCTCATCAGAAAGTAGAATATTTTTTAACTGTCGCGGCTGCTGATCTAGACGGAGATGGGAATAGTGAGATTGCGGTTGGTTTTATGGTTCAGGATATGGATGCATATCATAAAGATAAATATAACCTTGAGGCTTATAAGAGCTATCTTAAGATTTTGGATTCTGAAGGGAATTTAATTTCTGAACCTTTTGGGATTGATGGTTATATAATACGAAACATTAGGATAGGTAATTTTGGAAGACAAACGTCGGATGTTGTTTTTGAATTAGAACATACGTTTCCTACAATGTCTAAGGGTCAAGAGATACTTGCTATGGATTACACTGGAAATTTGTTATTTCGTTTGATTCAAAGTGATCCCAATAAAGTGCTTGAAGGGATGAGCATTGGAGATATTGATGATGATGGCCATAAGGAGGTTGTAGTCTTTTCCCGATCAAATGATTTTGATGGAAGACCTTCGGAAATTTTAATTTACAATGATCAAGGGATTTTGGAAAAAGATATCCTTATTCCTACTTTTGGAGCAATAGAGTTTGGTGGTGTTGGAGGGGATCCTATTCTGGCGGATTTTAATCAGGATGGTAAAACAGATGTAGCTCAACAAACTCTTTTTATACCTGAAAATCCATTTGATTTCACAGCGATTTGGAAGTCTCATATCTTTGTCTTTAATTTAAATTCCCCTTACAATCCTGATGCTATGGATTGGCCACAATTCCAACACGATGCACAACACACTGGTTGCTATGATTGTGATAAAGTTTCTTCTGCTCCTGAATCTGGAATTGTAAACAACGGAAATTCTGATATTAAAGGAACCTTAGTTATGAATATTGAAGAGTATAATCGCGGAAAGTGGGATGTTTATAAAAATGTGATTTCTCAGGAGATAGTTATTTCTTCTTATAGTTCTTTTGATTTAGGTTCCATTTGGAATTCTAAACATGTTTCAGTTTCGACAGGAGGGGGGGTTTATAGAGTGCGCACTTTCCTTCTTGATGACTTTGGGAATGTTATTGAAACTAAGAATGGGAAACTTGAGACTACTCGCCAATTTGTTGTAAATTCTGGTTTACCTATAAAATAATTCTTGCTGAAAATTTCAAAATGGAATATTTAAATAGTGTAAATCTTTTTGAAAGTTATTAATTAGAAAATGGTTCAAGAGACAATTTTACAGCACTGGATTTTTACGGAGTTCGTTTTACCTTTCCTTTTGATATTCGCGATTGTGTTTGGAGTTTTGGAGAAG
>JAHJRR010000090.1 GCA_018830685.1 Nanobdellota archaeon | reverse complement strand
TCCTGCAAGAGAAACAATCCAAAGAAGGACCAAGATACCAGGACCTGCATATTTCATCTTTATTGGAATAGGGATAAGCATGACATAAACAGGAAGATTCGGTGTCATCAAGATAAGTAATCCTACTAAACTAAAGATAGCCCCCGAAGCACCAACTGCAAAAGTATTCAAATCAGCAGGAAAGACTAATGTAGACAAGACAAAAAACAAACCCGCAAACAAACCCGACGCTAAATAGAAAGTGAGATATCTTTTAGCACCAAGAATCTTTTCAACAATACCTCCAATAAACAATAAAGAAATCATATTAGCAAAAAGATGAAACAAACCACCGTGCATAAACATACTTGTAACAAAAGTCCAGAGATAGTTTCCTCCAAGAATATTAGAGGGCTTTATAGCAACATAATCTAAAGGCACTTTTGCAAACAAAAGAATCGAAAAAAGAATAAACGCAACAACATTCACTCCAATCAAGATGAGATTAGTGCTCAACAAACTAAACAAACTCGTCCTTCGAGAAGAAAAATTGTAAACACTTTGCATCCCTAACTCCTTTTCTTATCACTCTTTTTTTTATTAGAAACTTTTTTAACAACCTTCTTAATTTTTGATGCCAAACCCTTAGCAGACTTCTTCACAATTTTCTTAACTGCCTTTTTCTTCTTAACAACTTTTTTCTTAACAGCCTTTTTACCAGCATTCTTATTAACTTTCTTCCTAGCTAAAGCCCGAATCTCCTTGGCAAGCTTCTTCTTATCATCTCTCTCCTTCTCTTCCTTCTTTATCGCCCTCTGTTTTACAACATTAACTTTCTTACTTTCTATTTCAATTTCATTTTCCACAAGAGCTAAATCACCTTTAAGTCTCTCGACAACCCTCTTCATCTCTTTCAAAGTTTTAGTATTATCTTTCAAAGTGAAAACAGAACCGCATTCACTACAAGTAAAGTTGTAAAGAAGCGAATTCTCCTCGGACATTTCAATATGACAACCATCACAAATATAAAATCTCTTTGTCTCACGACTATTTATCTGAGAATCCATCATATTTATTTTCTTAATCAAATCAGCTTTCAAGAATTCAAGCGACTTCAACGCCTCAATCTTCCAAAAATAAGTATACCAACCTTTTTTCTTATCTTTTTTTCTTATCGAAGAAACAAGACCATGGTCAGAAATTTTGTAAAGAATATTTCTCGTCTGATTAATAGTCAAATCTAATTTCTTAGAAATGATAAATTCATTAACATACTTCTTTGTATCGAGGAGATCAACGATATCTTCAGCCTGTTTACCTACAATAATTATAACAACTTCTTTAAGAAATTTCTTGAGCATGGAAGACAATAAACAAGGACTGAATAAATACCTTTCGGTCTCATGATTTCAAAAAAACGAGAACGTTAAAATGCGAAGCATTGATTCGGTCTAAAAAAAACTTTAAAAAATAAAGATTTTTAAACCTCTTCATTATAATATATATTAGAAACTCTATATCAAAATAAGATGGGATTTTTCACAAAAACAAAAGAGGCAAAAGAAGAGAGACTTTCTCTACCAGATCTTCCAAGACTACCAGAGATAGATACTTTCGAAGAAAATGAAGAGAGGAGAATACATAAACTTCCAAGCTTGCCCCATAATTCTTTAGGCACAAAATTTTCTCAGGACACAATTAAAGGAGCTGTCTCTGGGGAAAGAGAGGATGATTTTGCTGACGCTGACGAACCAGAATTCGAAGAAGATGACATGCGAATGATGCAAGAACCATTAAGACAACCAATGACGAGTGAAATCGACGAGGATATGCCCCCAATACGAAGAGGATTCGCAAACGCAAGAGATTCTACGGAACCAATCTTTGTAAGAATAGATTTATTCGAAGATGCACTAAAAGTTTTTCATGAAGCAAAGAAAAAAGTTTCGGACATAGAAAAAGACCTTAGCGACATAAAAAAGGTAAGAGAAAAAGAAGATGCTGAATTAAGAGAATGGGAAAACGAAGTTAAATCAATGAAAAATCAAATAGAGAAAGTTGAAAGAGAAGTTTTTTCTAAAATATAAAATGCCAAAAGAGGAACTTTTACACGTAAGATTCGAACACAAAGAAGCACTACAATCTAAAAAGGATTTTCTCATCTCGCAAATGTATCTCTTGAAAATGGCAGGAGTCATGGAAGACTACAATGCCCTTCGAGACGAAGAATTCAGAATAAAGCTAAGAGTAAGCAGAAGATTAAAAGAATTGAAAACCGCAATCACAAAACTTCAAAAGACGCTTCCAAACCCAGAAATTCCGGACAATCTAAAAAAAGAAAAGGAAAAAGAAGAGAAAATAGAACATAAGTCCAAGAAGGGATCAAACCATACTCCCGACGTCGAAGAACAACTAAGAGAAATAGAAAGAAGACTTAGCAGACTACAAGGAGAGAACTAAAATTTTTTATTGATTGCCTCAAGGGATTAATTTTAATTTCTTCCAATGCCTTAGAAAAGTATCCTGACTATATGAAAAATTTCTTGCAGCCTCAGCAGCATTTCCCTCATAAGTAGAATATGCAGAAATAACTTCAAAAGTATTCGGTCTTTTTCTGTTCTTATTCTTAAAAGAATAAAAAGATTCTAATCCTTCCTTTTTCCAATATTTTAATACACTATTTATTGAGTAAGGTAAATTCCTTGAGACTTCACTGGCATTTCCATTATAAATATCATAAGAAGAAATTATTTCATTTATTTGCTGTTCTGAAAGATGCTTTTTCCTTCCGGGACTATTCTTCCTATTATCAGGAATATCAAACCCGCTGAATTTAGCGTATTTCCTTATCGTTGGTACAGAAAAACCAGTCTCTCTCGCAGTCTGAATCACATCTTTATTATTTTTTAATACAGAAACAATTATCTGTTCTATCTGCATCGCAGATAATTTACAACCTTGACTAAATTTCTCTGGAATGGCTTCATCTAATTGACCCCATCTCCACAAAGAAGAATACAATCCTCCGTCAAATTTCTGAAGTTCTACCCTTGTCATGCCCTTATAAGTTTTAATGTTCTCTTTAAAAAAATCTAAAGGAGTTTCTTCATTATAATTTCTGCGACCAAATTTAATTCTCAAAGGAGAAAACTTAACTTCAATCAGGGGTTTTTTTGGGATTACTATTTTTCCATTCTTCTCATAAACATGAACCAGCTCTTCCAACTTAGAATGTATAAAAGAAACGTTTTCAATTACTCTCTCTTTATCTAACAAAAGTTCTCTAAAATTCTCTTCCTGCGGAACTAATTGTTTTATTAAATCTAAATCATTTTTATCTATATTCCCGTCTAAAACAGATAATACTTCATCCAAAGAAAATCCATAATCAGATTCTTTTTCCTCTAATTCTGAATCTTCAACTCCGATTATTTCGTGAAAATTATTCTTAGAATCACTTGTAATCAATTCATCTAATCTTAAAGCAACTCGCTCACCATAAGGTATTTGAAATTTCTCAATCAAGTTTCCAACATATCCATATATTGCATCAAATCTACTTATTCCTAATTCACTAATTCTATTTCGGGATATTCTTACTATCTTCTCTTCAAGTTTAGGACTCAAATCATATGTGCCTACTATGAATTCAATTATGTCTTTTTTAGACATACCCTTAAAGGAAACCCATAAATTATAAATTTATGGTTTTATCGTATGAATCACAGAATATACCTCTAATTACTAATCAAAATCTTTAATCATCGAACAGATTAGTTTTAATTAAAAGGGTTTGGAAAATTCACTCCAAAATTATCTTCTTTTTTCATTATCACTTAAAGTGAACATACTTTATAAATTTATTTTTCTCATACAATTCCCCTAATAAACACTCTCCTCCTGATTTTACTTTGTTAATCTCAAAATCAAATTGCGAACGTTAGTGAGCAGTAACTTTTTCGAAACAATACAACAAACAATTTTTAAAACTCAGATTGCATAGTTATCCATGATAACTAGAAAAGAACTAATAAAAAAATATATCGAATTCTTCAAGAAGCATGGACACAAAGAAATACCCAATTCAAGCTTAGTCCCAAGAGATGACCCCACGGTACTATTCACCACAGCAGGCATGCATCCTCTTGTTCCTTATCTCCTTGGACAGAAACATCCTCTCGGAAAAAAGCTCGTGAACGTGCAAGGGTGCATAAGAACGACGGATATAGATGAAGTCGGAGACGCATATCATCACACTTTCTTTGAAATGTTGGGTTACTGGTCATTAGGAAATTATTGGAAAGAAGAAGCAATAAAAAACACATTTGAATTTCACACAAAAATTTTAAAAATTCCATTAGAAAGATATGCAGTCTCTTGTTTCGTCGGAGATAAAGACGCTCCAAAAGATTTAGAATCTGCAAAAATTTGGAAATCCCTCGGAATACCCTCAGAAAGAATCGCATTCCTCGGTAAAAAAGACAATTGGTGGGGACCAGCAGGAAACACAGGACCTTGTGGACCAGACACAGAACAATTCTACTGGGCACCTAAAACATCGCCACCAAAAAAATTCAATCCAGAAGATAAGGGATGGGTAGAAATAGGAAACGATGTCCTAATGCAATATGTCAAAGATGAAAAGGGAAACTTCAAAGAAGCAAAACAGAAAAACGTCGACTTCGGCGGGGGCGTAGAAAGAACAGTAGCAATTCTGAACGGTCTAGAAGATGATTACCTAGCAGAGATGTGGAAACCAATTATTAAAGAAATTGAAGAATTATCGAGTAAATCTTACAAAGGAAATGAAAAGGCCATGAGAATTATTGCAGACCACATCAAAGCATCAGTAATGATTATTTCAGATGATGTTTTACCAAGTAATACGGGACAAGGTTACGTGTTGAGAAGACTCATTAGAAGAGCCATAAGACACGGAATGCGATTGAATCTAAAAAATTTCACAAGTAAAATCGCGAAACCAGTTTTCAAAATTTACGAAGACTATTCAGAACTAAAAAATAACAAAAAAAGAATCTTGGAAATTCTAATTAATGAAGAAGAAAAATTCAATAAAACGATAGAAAAAGGACTAAGAATATTTGAAAAAAAAGTAACTGAATGGGCAAACAGCGATAAGAAAAAAGAAAAAATGTTATCTGGAAAAGATGCTTTCTTACTTTATCAATCATACGGTTTTCCTCTTGAAATGATTGAAGAAGAAATCAAGAGTCTTAGGAAAGGTTTGCCATTGAAGGTAGATGTGGAAGGTTTCAAATCAGAACTAGCCAAACATCAGCAACTCTCAAAATCAACATCTTCTCAAAAATTCAAATCAGGCCTAGCAGACAATTCCGAAAGAACGACAAAACTGCACACAGCAACACATCTTCTAAACAAAGCACTTAGAGAAGTTCTGAACAAAGATATAAAACAAAAAGGCTCAAACATAACCTCCGAAAGACTTCGATTCGATTTCAACTTTCCAAGAAAACTCACCGACGAAGAAAAAAAGAAAATTGAAAATAACGTCAACGAAGAAATATCCAAAAACCTCTCAGTTACAAAAGAAGAAATGCCTCTTAAAAAAGCCATAAATTCTGGCACGCAATCGGAATTCGGTGCGCGCTATCCCGAAATAGTGTCAGTCTATACAATAGGAAATCTATCTAAAGAGATCTGCACAGGTCCACACGTAAAAAACACAAAAGAAATCGGTCGTTTCAAGATTCTCAAAGAAGAATCCGTCGCGGCAGGAATCCGAAGAATAAAAGCGACGGTTGAAAATAATTAGCGATTATTCATTCATCAAGAACAATCTCTACGCTCGCAAATAACAAAAAATCCGCAGATTGATAGGAACATCGCCTGATTTTATTAGGTTAATTCTAAACCAATCGCGAACATCGTGAGCAGTAACCTTAAATAAATCTAACTCCAATAAAAATCATGCAAGAAAAAAGATTAATGTTATTCACACTAACAGGTTGCCCCTATTGCAAAAAAGCCGAAGAAGCACTAGATAAAAAAGGCATAAAATATGAAAAAATCGAAGTGCCAAGAAATCATGAAGAAAGAACCCTTCTCAAACAACTCTCAGGTCAAACATCGGTTCCAATCTTAATAGAGGTCATAGGTTCAAAAGACCAAGACGACGACATTATTGATTGGATAAATAAGAATTCTTCAGAGTAAGATAATTTAGAACAGCCTCCATCCAAAAAGGGACGCTCGGCTTCGCCTCGCTTTTAGTTACTTTAACGTCGAGCAAGCGATTTCGTGATAGGAAGTAATTTTGTAAATCAATTTATTGCACGAAGTCACAAATAAGACGAGAATTTCCCTAGGAAAACAATCAAATGCCCAATCGCAACAGAACTACGATATCAAAAAGTTTAGTAGATTTTCCGTCGCCGTCGCACCAATTATTTTTACAGAAATTGATAACAAAAAACAGGAAATTATAATTCGTAAAATGATTTTACCTTATTAACATAATTTGCTTTTGAAATCGCGAGAGAAGTGAGCCAATCATCAAATACGCAGCAAAGCTGCGGGGTATGGACCAAGATAAAAATCAATCTTCTAAGAAATATATTTCCAAGAACATAAATCTAGTTAAACACCACAAAACTTCCCATACTGTTATTTTTCTATAGTTGCAGATAATTGAATCTATTACATAATGACAACATATAGAAAGGTTTATAAATATCAAATCAGGAGTATAAGTTATGAGCCACATACATATTAGAAGAAGAAAACAACAAACAGAAAAGAGAAAGAAAGACCAAGAGATTCAAGAAGTAATAGACAAATTTGATGAAAGACACCAACATGATGAACCCTTTAATGATTTAGACGAAGTTAGTGAATCCGAGAATTATTCTAAAAAAAATACTAAAGAAGATGACTCTCTCAATGGTTTAGATAATGAATCTTCAGAAAGAAGTTGGAGAACACATGCTCATAAGGCTTCTGCTTGGACAGGAAGTAAAATAAACGGAGCTTATAATTTCACAGCAAGAAACGCAAAGAAAGCGGGTAAGGCGGTTCGAACATATCCTTATACTGCTGCAACTATAGGTACTGTTGCTAGTTTAGCACTCATGGGAGGAATATCTTATTATATTGTATCAAGAGAAGAAGCTAATGAATCTGAAACACCACAACAGATAGAACAAGCTCCAGCACATGCAGGATATTCACAAGCAGATGTTGATTCTATAAAAGAAACAGCTATCGACTCAACAAGAACAGCTCATGCAGATGCGGTTGGCTTTTATGAAGATAAAGCGGATTCTTTAGAAGATGTAGTAAGCTCTCTAATAGATTTAAATAAAAAATGGTCTACAGCTAATGCAAATTTAGCTCAAGCAAAAAAAACCATCCAAGAATACAAAGAAGCAAACGGCAAATTATCTGAATCATTTATCTCATTAAAGAGAACATTTCAAGCAAGAGGAGATTCACTACAAAACACTCAAAATATTGCAAGAGCTTTCCTATCAGGTTCACCAGATTCTGCAGCAGTCATGAATCAAATTCTCTCAGAAAATTCTATAATCTACACAGAAAAGAACAAAGTCTATGTTTCAGAAGTAAATGAAAAAGGGGAAAGAAAAGGATTCCCATATGAATTAGGAGAAAAAGCAAAATGAAAGGAAAAATAATCACAGCAGGAGTAGCAGGTTTACTTTACTTTGCAAACCCAAGCCAAGCTCAAGAAAACAAAGTAGGGGAACTAACTCAAAAAATTGATGATTTACAAACACAACTTAGCACAGCAAGTTCAGAAGATTCAACAAGCATAGGATATAACCAAGCTAGAAGAAAACTCGAATCAATGGTTACAGAAAGAGACTCCTTAGCTTCAGAACCAGTTGAACTCCCAGAAACCCAAAGACAAAATCAAATATCTCCTGGAGTCATTGCAGACGGGTATATCGGTTCTCAAGGAACTCGCGGAGCAAGATTAGGATTAAATAAGGGAAGATTCAATTTTCTTGCATCTCTTGAAAACAGCGAAGACCACGTCACCAAAGAGATTAGAGCAGAATTATTGAAAGGCAAATACGCTACTGGAATAGAAAGAGAAACAGGAATAAATTCATATGGTCTTGACATTGAAGCAGAATTAGGAAGCTCAAGAAGAATAAGAGCTCTTATCGGCGGAGGAATTCAAAAAATAAATTACACTAAAGAAGTTGAAGAAACTCTCTATTCAAAAGAAGGTGCAGTAATTGATGCAGACGCAAAATCAAATTCTGAAAACAGATTTTCTGGAAGAGGTTACGCAGGAGTTAATATCAATACTGGGAAAGGATTCTCAGTAAGAGGATTTGGCGGTTACAGCCAAAATAGAGGTGGTTTCGGAGGAGTAGGAATTGCATACTCTCCACAAAAAACAACACCTCGACAATGAAAAAAAAATTAACATTCCTTTTAACAGTAAGCATACTTTCAATTCTTCTAATGAACATAGCCAGTGCAATTGTTGCTGACTGCACATGGAACAATGAAGCCAAACAACTCACAATAAACCCTACCGAAACAGCAGAATTCTCAGTTGAAACATTCAGCCTAGACACTCCCACAATTGTAAGCATAAACGTGTTTGATTCAGAAGAAGAACTTATCCATTCTTTTGAAAATGAAAAAAAAGTTAAATCCTATTCATTCGCAGAAACATACACCTTAATAATGGATAATCCAGGTGAATATAACATTATCATAAATGCAAAAGACAGCCATCCTGCAACTAAAAAATGCATTTTATCGCTAACGGTAAAAGAAAAAGAAGTGGATGAAACTCCAATAGAAAAAAATCACGCCCCCACCATAACATCAAATCCAGAAAAAACAGTAAATGA
>JAHJRR010000089.1 GCA_018830685.1 Nanobdellota archaeon | reverse complement strand
TTTTAAACTCTTCTTCAGGAATGTTCTCTCCAACATCTTCATCAATAAATAATTTGAGTGCCTGTTTTGGAAGGATTCCAATGGCGTGAATGAAGGGATATTTTTTTACTAGAATTGATTTTACTTTTTCAAGTTCTTTTTTAGTTTTGTCAAGCTCTTTTTGTACTTTTTCAGAAGACTCCGGCAAAGGAGGCATTTTGATAGAATAATTATTAGATAGGCTCATTCCGGGAATTGCTGGCTCTTCCTTATTTTCCACCATGATAAATTTAAGGTTTTACACTTATAAAGCTTTTTGGTTAAAATTTTTAAATAGAATTCTATTCAAGAAATTATGTATGAGAAGGTTTTGGTTGTAGCGTCTAAGAAAGATAAGGCAGGAATGAATATTGCATCGCATCTTACTCAGGGAGGATGTAAAGATATTTGCCTTATAGATGAAGATATGGTTTACACTGAAAATCTTGATTTAGATATATTGAATTCGGCAAATTTTGTCATTTTTGCTTCTAAACATGTTTCGGAAAGTGGGGAGAAAACTCTTTCCGTTCACGCTCCTGGAAACTGGCGCTCTGCGGATTTTGGAGGAGTTAGGGGAAAGGTTTGTAAAACATCTGCGTTATTTATGAAACAAATTTTTGAGGGACTTAATAAGAATGTTAAAGAGTTCAATCTGAATAATTATAAAGTTACATTGGAAGTGACACACCACGGACCGTTAATAGACAAACCGTGTTTGTTTATTGAGATAGGTTCTTCGGAAAACGAGTGGTCAGATAGGAAGGCCGGGTTTGTCCTTGCGAAAACAATTATTGAGACAATAGAAAATTTTGAAGAGAATCCTCACAATGAGGTCGCTATTGCAATAGGGGGTCCACACTACTGCCCAAATTTTAACAGTATACAATTAAAATCAAATGTGGCGATATCACATATTATTCCACAATATGCATTCCCTCTTACAGAAGAGATGGTCGAGGAAGCTATCAAAAAGACTGACGAAGGGGTCGATATGATATTGCTTAGTTGGAAGGGACTTGGAAATGCCGAGCGACGGGATGAAGTTATGAGAATTTTAGACAAGTTTAATATTCAGAAAAGAAAGACAAATGAAATAAGTAAAGATTAATTATTTAATTTTTTCTTAATAGGTTTGTGCTTGTGAACGGGCTCTTGTTTTATATGGTTGTGTCTTGCATAATCTTCTTTTACATCTACTGGTTTTTCAATTGACCTTGAGACCTCTTTTATGGCGTTGTCAAAATCTTCTTTATTGATTTTTAGAGATTCAAATTCTCTCTTCTTATAGTATCTCTTTATTGCATTTACCCCTGCATTTCTAGCTATCGATCCGATATCTGCTCCAGTCCATCCTTCTGTTTTATTAATATAATCTTCAAGTTTTACTGATTTATCTAAAGGCATGTTTCTTGTGTGAACCTCGAATATTTTTTCCCTTGTTTTTTTGTCAGGAAGTACAAGTTCCACAATAGTGTCTATTCTCCCAGGTCTTAGAAGGGATGGATCAATAAGATCCTTTCTGTTTGTTGCTGCAATAACGACAACTTTCTCTAAGTCTTCTATCCCGTCTAATTCGGTTAGTAGCTGATTGACGACTCTTTCTGTTGAGTCGCTCATTGACAATCCCCTTAGTTTTGAAATGCTGTCGAATTCGTCGAAGAAGATTATGCAAGGAGCAACTTGTCTTGCTTTCTTGAAAATTTCGCGGACGTGCTTTTCTGATTCACCGACCCACTTGCTGATTAGTTCAGGTCCTTTAACAGATATGAAATTTGCGTTTGCTTCCGTTGCTACTGCTTTTGCTAAAAGTGTCTTCCCCGTTCCAGGAAGACCGTAAAGTAAGATTCCCTTGCTTGGTTTTATCCCGGCTTTCTTGAAAAGATCTGGTCTGAGAAGTGGAAGTTCGACGAGCTCTCTTAATTTTTCTTTAACGTTCTCGAGACCTCCGACATCATCCCATGTAACATTAGGTTTGTTAATTAAAACTTCACGCATCGCCGAAGGTTCTACATTTCTCAAGGCGTCGATGAAATCATCTCTCTTCACTTTTATCTTGTCAAGAATTTGAGTGGGTATTTTTTCTTCAATACTTTTTAGCTGAGTGAAATACGGTTTGATTGCTTTCAAAGCGGCTTCCTTGCAGAGAACTTCTAGGTCTGCTCCAGTAAATCCTATTGTCTTTCTTGTAATCTCATCAAAGTTAATATCTTTTTCTAAAGGCATTCCTCTTGTATGAATCTGCAAGATTTCTTTTCTTCCAACTTCATCGGGAGGATTAATTTTTATCTCTCTGTCAAATCTCCCGGGTCTTCTTAATGCAGAGTCAATATCTTCAGGCCTATTTGTAGCAGCCATGACAATAACCTGGCCCCTTGTTTTTAGTCCATCCATAAGTGTAAGAAGTTGTGCGACGATTCTCTTTTCTGTCTGGTCTGTTCCCTCTCCTCGTTTAGGCGCTATGGAATCTATTTCGTCTATGAAGATAATTGAGGGAGAGTTTTTTTCTGCTTGTTCGAAAATCTCCCGGATATGTTTCTCAGATTCTCCATAATATTTTGACATTATTTCCGGTCCTGCAATTGAAAAGAAAGAGGCATCTGTCTCATTTGCTACCGCTTTTGCTAGAAGTGTTTTTCCTGTTCCTGGAGAGCCTGTTAGTAATACTCCTTTAGGAGCGCCAATACCCAGCTTTTGGAATATTTCTGGGTGCTTCATTGGCAACTCCACCATTTCTCTTATCAGTTCAACCTCATTTTTCAACCCGCCGATATCTTCGTAAGAAACTCCAGTTAATTTTAGGTCTCCTACATAAGGAGTATTCGAGACGATAATTTTTGTTGCAGGAGTTACGATGATATATCCTTTAGGATCTGTTTTAGAAACGACATAACTGAGTCTTGTCCCAAAGATATCAATAACTGTTTTTTGGTTCAAAGTAAGAGGTCTGTGTAAAAGTTTTGTATGAAAGTACTCTGTTGGCTCGGCACTGAACTGGACTTCTTGCAAAGGAGAGAGAGTAACTTTTTTTGCTTCTTGTACTTTCACTCGAGAAACCAATATCTTGTCCCCAATAGAGGC
>JAHJRR010000088.1 GCA_018830685.1 Nanobdellota archaeon | reverse complement strand
TTTTGCTAGCTCAAGAACTTTGCTTTCAAATTCTTTATCTGAGAGTTTCTTTGTAGCAGGCTTTTCTTTCTTCTTTTCTTCTGATTTTTTTGGCATCTTATTAGATGAGGAAATTTGTTTTTAAACTTTGCGTGTGGTTAGTAAAGTATTTTAAGCAGTTTTTATTGAGAAGGGTATGTTCAAGTTTTTTAAGGATAAGATTGGGGGATGGGCGAAAAAAGTCTCTGAGGGAACCGAAGTTAAGGATTTAAGAGTGCCTGAGAAAGTAGTGAAGAAGGAACTTCCTGTGCCAATGAAGTTTAACGAAGGAATGAGACAATTTCAGCCAGATGTTGAGAAGTTAGAAGATATTTCTGAAGAAGTTGATGAGATTGTGAAAGAGGAGCCTGGCACAAGAGGTTTTTTTGAGAGGGTAACTTCTAGGATACAGAAAGTAAAGATATCTGAGGAGGGTTTTGAGATTTATGGCGAGGAGTTGAAGATGTTGCTTCTTGAAAATAATGTTGCTTTTGAAGTTGCAGACAAAGTTGTTGCGCAGTTGGAAGATGAGATTGTTGGAAAGGAATTTTTGAGGAAAGAGATTGAGGCAGAGATACGGGATGTTTTGAAAAGAATAATTTCAGATATTCTTATTGAACCGTTTGATATTGTTGAGAGGGTGAAGGAGAAGACTCAGGACCAGTCTAAGGACCCTTTTGTTTTTCTTTTTGTTGGAACTAACGGAACCGGGAAGACGACGACGGTTGCGAAAATTGCTTCGTTTTTGACTAAGAAGGGTTTTTCTTGTGTTCTTGCGGCCGCTGATACATTCAGGGCTGCGTCGATAGAGCAATTAAAATATCATGGAGAGCGGATTGGTGTTAAAGTTATTTCTCAAGATTATGGTGCGGATTCGGCGTCGGTGGGTTTCGATGCGATTCAGTATGCGAAGAAGAATTTTATTGATTGTGTTTTGATTGATACTGCTGGGAGGATGCATACTTCTAAAAATCTGTTGAAGGAAATTGAGAAAGTTGCTAAAGTTTGTAAGCCCGATTTGAAGTTTTTTGTTGGAGAGTCGATTACTGGAAATGATGCTGTTGAACAGGTCAAGAGTTTTGATTGGGCGGTGCAGATTGATGGGATTGTTCTTACGAAGGCAGATATTGATGAGAAGGGTGGGACTGCGTTGTCTCTGGGTTATGTTACAAAGAAGCCGATTATTTTTTTGGGAACTGGACAGGAATATAATAAGATTGAGGTTTTTAATAAAGAGAAGTTTCTGAAAGAGTTGGGGCTTTAATCTTTAGCATAAGCTTTTCTTAAAAGTTTATATTTCTCGGTCGCTTCTGAATTTCTAGTTGCTATCAAAGAAAGCCAATTGGATATATCTTCCGCTCCCAGAAGACTCCGAATCTGTTCGGGAGATTGATTAATCCCACTAAAATGAAGGTACGAAACAACTTGTACCAATCCTGGGTGAGAATTTACAAAGTTTTCATCTTCTAACAAGGGATAAGCTTCCAACACTTCTGGTTCTCTTTTTTTGCGTTCTTCTCTTTCTTTTCCTGCTCTCAGAAATAGATCTTCAAGAGGTTCAGCTCCATGAGCCATTCTTAGAATATCGCACCAAGGTTTTCCCTTTTCAAATGGGTTGTCTCTATATGCCATACGGGCTTGGGAGACTGTTATGGTTTATAAGAATTTGGGCGACATAATTTATTCATCAAATTAAGGATAATCTAGAACTAAAAAGATTTATAAAATATCACTAGATAGTTATTACATGGCGGATATTCTTTCTCAGGATGAGATTGATGCATTATTAAGTGCTACTGATGATCCTGATGATTATATGGATGATATAATTTTTTTCCCTAAGAATGATTATTATGACTCTTTTATTCCTTTGAATTCCCGTGAGGAGTATTGTATAGACGATAAAACAGGGATAAAAGTAAAAAGGAAAGATTGGTATGGATATTCTGGTTTAATCTTGTGAACATATTTTGTTTAATTCCCCTTCATATTTTTTTAATTGAAAAAGAAATCCACTGCCTTTAGGCGGTGGTGAGCCGAACAAGATTTTCATTATCCTGAATTTTGCACTCGTTGGTCGCTTCTCGAGTGGATTGACTCAGAAAACAGACTCTGTCAAGTTTTCTTCGCTGATGAAGAAAGTTAATGTGGTAAAATCATACAAGTTAATTTTTA
>JAHJRR010000087.1 GCA_018830685.1 Nanobdellota archaeon | reverse complement strand
TACTTGAGCTTTCTGTTCATGGATTCCTGGAAAGAAAAGTACTTTCCATTTTCCATTTTCTATAAGAATCTCTTCATTAGTGAACTCATCTCCATGATTTTTAATAAGATACTTTGTAAGTCCCCTCATTGCATAACTATGAGCACATCCACACGCAGGTTGCCCATCTTCGAATATAATAGATCTCGCACCACAACAATACTCACATGAAATTCCATTATTCATAACATACAAGATGTCAATATATCTCTTAAGCTCAGCTCCTTCCAAATTCTCTGTTCGATCTATATTTCCCAGAAGACGAATTGTTCCATCTGCTTTCTGTTGATTAGACGGCGAAACATCGTCATAAGTGATTCCAAGCTCCTCTCCATAAATAGCAGGAACGCCTTTAGGAATTATTTCTGATGCAGAAACTGTGGCTATGCCTGTAGAAAGACCCGTCCCGTTTCCAGAATAAACTTTCCCTGCATTAAAAACAATCACTAACGCCAAGATGGCAATGATTCCTAATTGGACATATAATTCCGTGTCGGTCCTTCCTCCTTTCATCTTTTTACTGGTTTCATTTTCCATGAACTTTTCAAGAATTAGTTTATTATAATCGCTTTGGTGAAACTAGTTTCAGATCTCAAATGATCCAAATTTTTTCAAGTGTTTATATTCAATGTAAGTCAATATTATTACAAGAGCATCCAGAAGAGTCAGTACTATCAAAACTATTGACGGGCTTAAAATATATTCATAAATCTGGTAAATCACAAACAGGGCAAAAATTAATATCGCTATCGGATATACTTTCCTTTCTTGTAACCATAAAGAACTCAGAAGACCAATTTTTATCGCACCATGAACTATCAAATAAACCGCAATAAATAATTTTAGCGATGATGGGAATTTGGTAATAGTGTCAATTGCAAGATTTGCGAGTCTATCTTGAGGGTCTCTCAAAAGCTCCCGAGTGAGTAGCTATATAGTTGTTGAAGAAACTGCGTTAAAACTCACAAGAAAAACAAATCCCAGGATAAGTTCAAGAAGGCTGTAGGCCCTTTTACAATTATGCTTATTCTGAAAATATTGTGAAGATTTTTTGTTTTCATTAATTCTTTAGAACAACAACATTATTCATTCCTCGTCGCTTTCTCTCTATAATCTGTTTAGCTTCGAGTTTATCAAGTAGCCTAGTTATTCCAACTTTTCCGACTCCGAGCTTCTCCATAAGCTCTGCCTGAAATATAGTACCATTCTCTTCTTGTATAATTTTTACAACTTCTTTCTCTTTCCCATCAAGTCCACTTAAATCTAATTTCTTCTTTTTATCTTTAACTTTTTTGATAATAATTCTCTCTTTCGGTTTTGTAAAAATCATCACAAAACCTATAACAATTAGGAGGCCCACAATACCTAAAGAAAGATATGTCTGCTGATTAACTCCTGCGTTCATCGGGCACGAAAGAGTGTGGTCATCCGCACTGCATGTAGATGCCACTGCCTTTGTAAGGGTACTTTGGAACATGAGTATTATCAAAACAAGAACCGCAGCAATTCCCAATATAATATAACCTACTTGTTTGTTCTCCATCCACAAAAAAATTAATTATCCCTTATAAATCTTGTTAAAAGGTTACTAAAGAAACATTTTTTAAATAAGCGATGTGATATCAATACATGGTGAAAAGCATTTCTGAGATAATTGAAGAAGTCTCTCCCTATTATCAATCTCGAGTTAAAAAAAAGGCAGAAGGAACAATAGAATCTGTCGAAGAAGCAGAACACAAACTAGTTTACGATTCCTCTTCAGAAACCCTCGAGCCAATATATTTTTTCATCTTAGATTTAATGAATGACTTCGGTTTCGGGGTAGAAAAATTGGTTGACAATTTCACATCTTCTCCAGGGTCTGGACACTTTGCGGAGCTTGGGCAGCGTGCAACAATCATGCAGCAACAAGGAGCAAAACTCCTCGGCGACATAAACACCGTCTTAAGAAGTGTCTTAAATCTCATATATGATTTGAGGGATTTCAAACTACGACTACAATTATACGACGACCTTAAAGATGATAAAAACAAGGAAGCAGCCCTCCTGTCCCTTAAACAACTTTGGATGGATAAGGTTGATCTAAACAAAGGAAACTCAAGCATCAAAGCAATGGCCCTCGGACAGGCAGGATTCCAAACACTAATTGACGCATTCCTTTTTGCAAAAGATGCAGAACATGCTAAAACAATAGACCTAAATGAAAGAGTCAAAAGGATAATAATTTCAAGAATAATTGAGTTTAATCATTGGCTTGGCGAATCGGAAAAAGAATTAAGAAGAAGATATAAAATAGAGAAGACATATCTAAAGAGTCAGGTAAATTCTCTAAAGATTTATTCGCGATGGGCAAGACCATATCTAAAGGCTGCACAAGAACTTGAGATGAATGAGAAGTCAAGAGAACCTGCCTTGATAAAAACATTCAACACAATTCTTCTAGAGTTGACTCTTTTAGGAAAGAGGGGCATAAATGTAAAGGACGAGGCAATCGCAGGAAACCTTCCAAAGGATTTTCAAAAATTAAAAACAATGAACTATTACAACTGCGTTCTTGTAACATTCAGATTCAGAGGAATCCCTCAAAGAGCGGGGCAGCAGCCCCATTACGTCTTCGGGGGAAGGGCAGAGATATCATTCAAAGGATACGCTCTTAATGAGGATGAGTTAAAGAGGATCGATGAAGAGTTAGAAGAATCTGACCTCGGAGATACACTAAGACTTATCGAAGGAGCAACCACTGAAAGTATTGAAAATTTACAAGAAGAAATTAATTCATTCATGGATGAAAAAGAAGATGAATCTGAAAAGAGCTCT
>JAHJRR010000007.1 GCA_018830685.1 Nanobdellota archaeon | reverse complement strand
TTATTGGTAATTCTTTGGAGGTTGCAAAATACAATTAAGAATTATGTTTTTAAGAGATTCTTGAAATGGTTAGAGTATCAATTTTATCCTAAGATGATAAAAGAACTAATGGCTCCGCCATAGTTCTTTATAAGTATCGGAAATACTCAGCCTAACAAAACCTTTAAATAACCATAATCTGCTAGAATAATATAACCTGCGAGTAAATCGCGTTAGCAGGAGTTAATACTTCTGTTGAATAAAATGGCTAAAACAAAAACTAAGATTGAAAAGCAATTGAAGAAGAAGAGCGACTCTGAACTGACAGAGATAATTATCTTATCTAAAAAACATCCTGCATGGATTAGGGTCGCAGAAGTTCTTTCTGGTCCTAGAAGGTGGACTCCGAGTTTTAATCTTAGTGAGATTAATGAAAGTGCAAAAGATGGAGAAGTTGTTGTTATTCCAGGAAAAGTTCTTTCTTTAGGAGATATCGATAAGAAAATAAAGATTGTTGCGAAGAAGTTCTCGGAAAAAGCTAGAGAGAAGCTATTAAAAGGAAACGTGGAGATTTCTATGATAGTTGAAGAAATAAAAAAGAATCCTGAAGGTAAAGGGATTCGGGTACTATAAAATGAAAATAATTGACGGGCAGGGAGCGGTAATGGGACGGTTGGCTAGCTTTGTTGCGAAGGAACTCTTGAAGGGTGAAGAGATTAGAATAATTAATTGTGAGAAAGTAATAATTACTGGAAATAGAAAAAACATAAAAGCAGAGTTTGAAGAAAGTAAAACCAAGATTGGTTCTGGTCAGAAAGGGCCAAAGGTTTCTAGAAATCCACACATGATTGTTAAGAGATGTATAAGAGGTATGCTTCCGAATTTCAGAAGGGGACGGGGGAAGATTCTCTTCAGTAGAGTGAAGTGTTATTCTGGAGTTCCTAAGGAATTTGAAGATGTTAAGAAGATTGTTGGTGGAAAGGATGTTAAGGCACGATCAATCATGGTCGGGGAGATTAGAGGATGAATGAAAAAATAATTACTTCGGGCAAGAGAAAGAGTGCCGTCGCTAGGGCAATTGTTGTCAGTGGTTCTGGAAAAGTCGTGATAAATAATAAGCCATATGAACTACTCAAATTTATTGATAAACTTAAGATAGAAGAGCCATTGAAGATTGCAGAGCATGTTCTTGGGAAATTGTCCATGGACGTTGCAATAAAAGTGCACGGTGGTGGGGAGCAAGGACAGATTGACGCGGCAAGGATTTCCTTGGCTAAAGCAATAGTTGCTTTTACAAAAAGTGAAGAAGTTGAAAAGGCATTCTTAGCCTATGATAGAAATCTTCTTGTTGCAGATGCCAGAAGAAAGGAAAAGTACAAGCCAGGAGATAGTAAGGCTAGAAGAAAGAGGCAGAAGAGTTTCAGGTAAGATTTATAAAAGAGAAAAGATTTTATTTTATATGGTGAATAAAAAAGTCAATTGGACCTCCACATTAATCATTTCAATATTTTTAGGAAGTTTGGGCGTAGATAGATTCATTATGGGGCATATAGGATTAGGAATTTTAAAATTAATTACTCTTGGGGGTTGTGGTGTTTGGGCATTAATTGATATAATTTTAATTGCTACAAAACATCAATTTAAAGGTGTTGAATGGGTGGAAAACTAAAAGAAATTTCTTCAAGAGTCCTTACATTTTCTTATCCAAGATATAGATTTTTTACTTTTTTTATAATACTAATTTTGTTAGCTTTGGTTCCCATAGAAGTTCTTGAAAAAGCACCAAATCTTTCCATATGCTCAAAAGTTTTGGGGGAGTATTGTTTTTCTGTCGGAATTACAAGAGGAGTTTCATCTTTATTGAAAGGGGCTTTCTCTCAAGGGATGAATTATAATTTTCTAAGTTTAATCGTGTTAAGTGTTTTAATTTTATTTATACTTCATGATTTTTCAGTTTTAATAAAAGATAAAAATTAAATTTAGTCTTTGATTATTTTATTCCAAGAGTTTCTAATTTATTTTGTACATGATTGAATAGTGTTGTTGAAACCAAAGATTCATGCTCTCCTTCGTAAATCTGATTATTGAATTTTATTTTTCCGATGTAAGTGAAATTTCGGAGAACTTTTTTGAGCCCATTTATTGAGAGATGGTGTCTTTCAGCTAACTTTTTTAGACTAGTTTTTTCATTGATAAACTCTTCAAAAATCTCTTCTATCTCCTTAGAGTTTTGTGCAGGAACAAGATTCCCATTTTCTAAGTTGTATCCAAAGGGCATTCGAGACATAGGATGTCCTTTGATTGCTTTCTGTACCATGCCTTGTTTTTGTTTTTCTCCAGGGTGAAAATGTTTTCTAAATGTCTCTAGAGTTGAGCCATCTACCTTTTCTTGGATATATTCTTTGAATTGAGATTCTTCTGACGGGGAGAGATGATGGCAGAGTGTGCAAAGGGTTGTTCCAAATTTTTCCCTTGGTTTTTCTTGAACATGGCCACATTTTTCACAAGTCATAGATAAGTTAGCAGAATTAACTTTATAAAATTGGTTTTTGATGGGCAGATAATTTTTTAATGATTGTTTTCTTATTTTTATGATTGGTTTTATTGTAAAATGAAAAAGATGATCTTATGAACTCCGCATGGATTCTTGTAGCTGCATTAGCGTGGTTTTACTTAGGGTATCGTTTTTATGGAAGATTTATAGAAAAAAGGTTAGGAATTAATGATAGAAATAAGACGCCTGCTTCCTCAAAAAAAGAGGATGCTGATTATTCTGCT
>JAHJRR010000086.1 GCA_018830685.1 Nanobdellota archaeon | reverse complement strand
GGATTGCAATTCTTTCAACGAACAATCAAACAATTTTTCTAGAGTATACTCTTTAATCAGCCGATTGCTCATATCAACAACATTTTCATTTATCGTTCCCGTCCTCAAAATAATCGCAAACAACTCAGCATCACTCAAAACTTCTGGCCCATGCTTAAGAAATCTTTCTCTAGGTCTTGAAGAATCAGGCAGATCTTTTATCTTCATAAACATCACAAGAATAAAAGAATTTTAAATCTTCTCCACAATTTTAAGAGGTGACTACAAATATCGAAAAATATATAAATCGTGGGCACCTCTATATATCATGTACATTGAAAAAAGAAAATCTGGAAAAAATATTAAGTATTATTTAGTTCATTCTTATAGAGAGGGCGACAAAGTAGAAAAAATTAGAAGATATCTTGGAATCAACCTTTCAAAAGAAGAGCTAAACAAAAAAAGAGAAAAATCTGAAAAAATTATTTTGGATTTAATTGAAGAAATTAATACAAAGGTCTTCTTTTTTACACTCACCAAAAAACAAGTTGAATCACTGAACAATTATAATGACAAAATAGAAGTTCTTCATCTAAGTGAAAGAGAATGGAAGAATTTTACTGAAGATTTTGTCTACAATACTAATGCCCTTGAGGGTTCAACCATCCAACTTGAAGGCGTAAAAGAAATTTTAGAAAACAAAAAGAAACCTTCTGATGAAGATGAATTAGAAACCCAAGATGTTGCCAAAGCAGTTAAATTTATTAGAAACACAAAAGAGGAATTGTCCCTTGATTTATTATTAAAGTTGCATAAAATTTGCTTCGACAAAACTAAACATTTTGCAGGTAAATTTAGAAATGTGAATGTAGTAGTTAGAAATTCCTTAGGAGAAATAATTCATGCAGGAGTTCCAAAAGAAGAATTAAAAAATTATCTAGATGACTTTATTGAATGGTATCATGAAAACAAGAATAAATTCAAACCTTTAGTTTTAGCCACAATATTGCATAATCAATTTGAGCATATCCATCCTTTTCAAGATGGAAACGGAAGAGTAGGAAGATTACTCTTAAACCTCATCCTTCTAAAGAACAATTATCCTCCAATAAACATTAAACTTGAAGATAGAAAGGAGTATTACCAAACCCTTCAAGAATATTCTAAAAAAGATAATCTAAAACCAACATTAAACTTTTTAATTAAACAATATAAAAAACACTGAAAGAGGTGACCACAAAGAATAGGGAAAAATGATTTGTGGTCACCTAGTTTTCCGATTACTCCCAACAAAACCCCACTCACTCCCCTCGCTAACGCTCGGCTCACTCACTCAACAACCAAAGGAAAAACTATAACTAAACAGAAAAGAATGGTTTGTAAATTTCATTACTGCATATTTTTTCTAAATCTTTAACTAACTTATTCAAGGATTCTTTTTTCTTCCCCTCTTTTGTATCAACCGACATCGTCATCCATGTCGACTTGAATTGTTCTACTAAAGGGCGAATTCCTCTAACCAATAAAGACTCTATGACAAGGGTATTATTTGTTTTAGTGAGGGATGCCAAATCTTTCACAAGACTAAGGATGGAATCATTAACATTCAAAGAAATCTTACTTCTAGTTTCTATCGGGCCTTTAATCATTCTTTCCATATTATTTAAATAATATCTAAGTATATATAACTTTCTGTGTTTGTCTGGAATACTTTAGTAATTATTAAATTACAACATAAAAGAAAAGTTTATAAAAACCTAATCTCCCTAATATCATGGAACTTGAACATTTGGTTCAGGGAAAAAATAGTGTTCTGCTTGATTTTGGATCATGTACCTTACTTTATGAAAAACTATCTAGTACTATCCATTGCGGAAAAAGAGATAAATTAGAAGACTTACAGGGAAGAGTTGAGGCCTTGGATTACGGTCCTTCTTTTGAAACAGAATCTCTAAGGAGGCTAGAAAACAAACCTTTAGGAGTTTTATTCTTGGAGGCAACAGAACAGTGTAACCTTGGATGTTCATATTGCATTTATTCAGATGATTATCCTTACGAAAGACAGGAGACTCCTAGAGAGATGGCTTTTGCTACTGCTAAAAAAGCCATTGACGATTTAGCTCCATTATCTGGGCATAACCTCATGATTGGTTTTTATGGGGGGGAACCCTCCCTAAATATGGATTTAGTAAGAGGAGTAATAAGATATTCCCGAGGAAAGTTTCCAAATAAAGAGCTAGACTTTTCAATGACCACTAATTTTTTCGATGTAGAGGAATATATCCCTGAGATAGTCGATGAGGGAATCTATATAAATCTCAGCCTCGATGGACCCGAAGGGGTTCACGACAAATCGCGTAGGACTAAGGGAGGTAAGCCTACTTACCAGAAAATAAGGGAGAATCTAAGAAAAATGGAAGATTATTTTCCAGGATATACAGACTCACATGTTTTTGTTCTTTCAACGTGCGAAGATCCTAATGATCTGCAAGAAATAGTCGACTTCTTTGAAGAAGGTGAATTTTTTGTGACACATATAAATAGTCCAGATCCAAAAGGAAGAATCTCCTCAAGAACAAGAATCCCTGGAAATTCTAGTGGATATGATTTAGCTGATAAATTTGTTCAAAGAATCCTAGTGGGAGAAGATCCAAAGGTTCTAAGGAGATTATTTGATCAGGATTTAAAATCTGTGGCAGTAAGAGATATGAGATTAATGCCTTCTGAATTGATGTTAAATGGTAGCTGCTATCCTGGAAAGAAAAGGGTCTTTGTAGATGTTGGGGGGGATTATCATCCTTGCGAAAGATTTGGTCATCGATTAACAATTGGCTCTGTTGAAGAAGGTATACTCGATGAATTTATTGAAAAAACAATAGAGTCATTCGCACAAATCAGAAACGAACTCTGCAAGACTTGTTGGGCCCAGAGAATGTGCACCCCTTGCATGCAACATGCAAAGGATCCTGAGGGCGAAATTTCTGTGAAGGGTTTGTCTGAGATCTGTGAAGGCAAGAAAAGGCAATTGATGATTGTCTTGAGAAATTATATATACTTGGTTCAATCTGATAAAGAGAGAGTAGAAGCTTACGTAGCGTCAATAAGTCCTTCGTTTGAAAGGGGGTTAATATAAGATGGAACAATACAACTTAAGGAGCCAGGATGGAGGGGTAGAAAGCTTGCTAGAAGACTTACAAGGTTCGCCTTCAAGAATGTACGATTTGGAATCTGTGAGGTATAACTTTGACAATTGCGAATGCCCTGAATGCCCATGCTGCGATCCGGATATGAAATTTCTTTGGCCTATTGGCGTAGGGGTTCTTGCTGCAACAACTCCTATTCTGGTTGCCACAACTGCTGCCGGGAAATAGTTTTAGGAGAAGTCATGTTACCTTCAAGAGATGTTTTAGTAGGGGGAGTCAGATATTCTATCCACGGATTAATCCATGGAACTCCTTGGATAAGGATAGATCCTTCATTTAAATCCCTAATAGCGAAGGATCTCTGTGATCTATCTGTTATTTGTGAAGATGGATTTATTTCATGGGTTCCTTTCGCAGTCTCTATGGATGAGACAGAATACTTCGGTTTTGGAGAATCTTCTTATCTTAAAAAAATTCGAATCCTAAGCTCCTTACTAATGAGCTATTTATCTTCACTTGGACGAAGAAGTTCTGAAATTGAAGATAGAATAAAAAGTATGGATTCTCTTGATGATTTATTTCAAATAAGGGAAATCTTGTTTAGGGGGTATCACCCTGAGCCTGAGGGGATGAATGTTTTAATGAAAGAAGCTCATAGTGGAACAATAGATTCTCCTCGAGGAAGAGTCCCCCTTAGGGTTAGAAGATATATCTATGAAGCCAAGAGGTCTCTGGATTATGCTCGTGAAAAAGGATTGGATAAGTTGCATTTAGTTGTTGGGTGCGCACATGAACTTCCTCTGGAGTATCTCTTAAAAAATGAGCCCGTGTTAGAAAAATATTCCTTATAGTATCCAATCATAGGATCAACAACCCACTACTCACCTCGCTACCGCTCGGCTCACCCAACAACCAAAGAAACCCACTCATTCAATAAAAAATAGAAAATTATTTAAATATCATTTACTACAACTCAATGTGTCAATTGCTAGGGCGTTCATTAGGTTTAAGTCCTAAAGGGCAAACTAGGGTTCGGCTACGAGTCCTCTTGGCACACTTATTTTCTTAAGAATATCTCAAAATCATCAGAGGTTATCTTAATGTAATTTTCCTTCATTAGGTTCTTCTTGTCTTTTCTCATAAGATAAGCGTATCTATCCGCATTTGAACCTTTATCAAGACGGATAAAATGCATCTTCTTGATCTCTAATTTTAATGTATCTCTTAAGAAGTATTTGAGATTGGATCGAATATCATTTTCTCTTCCCTCAAAATCTTTGCAAAGTGTCAAATAAACTCCCGATTCAAATATTTTAGGATGATCCTTCTGAATTTTTTGGACAATATAATAAATTGTAATGCAATAAAGACGTATCTTGAAGTTTGCTCTCTGACCCTGAGAGAATCCATATCTATATATCCCTTGTAGATGCCTATCTCTTAACGCTCTAAGAACTTTTTCTGTAAATTTATATCCGAAAATGTAAGGTTCGCTAGTCAAACCATTTCTTTGAGCAACAACTATCGAATAATCTTTTGAAAATAGATCTTCTCCACTAACATCGACTTCAAATTCCATCTCTCCATAAATTTTTTTAGCTTTAAATTAATTATGTCGCCGAGCTAACACGAACTTCTCTCTCATAGAATCAACAACCCACTCACCTCGCTAACGCTCGGCTCACTCACTCAAAAACCAAAGGGATCCACTAAAGATTTTTCATAGAAAACTTTAAACGTGGGAAAATCCTACTTTATTACATGGAACTAATTAAGGTCAATTCAAAAGGGCAAATCGTCATTCCCCGGAAGATAAGAGTAGAATTTGAAATAACCGAGGATTCAATACTTGTACTAGGCAAGTCTGGAGATCATATAATAATCAAGAAAATAGATTCAGATTTAATCAACCAAATCGAGAGGAGTTTAGAGGATATTAAGCACGGAAGAATAAAGGAATGGAAAGCAGTATAAATGAAATACAATCTTAAAACGGTCATTAAAAAAGTTATGAGTCTACTCGAGAAAGAGGGTTTCTTTATAGAGAGAATGCGAGGAGATCATATCGTGATTAATAAAAATCCTTCCCTCCGACGTCCAATCATTCTTGTAAATGTCAAAAAGCCAAGCAACGCTGTCCGTCAGAACCTTTTATCTGCATGCCAAGAATCAAATATTAACGAAGAGACAATAAAGAAACTTAATGAATTACTAAGATATTAAATTTTTAAAGAAATATACGACTAATCATTGGAGCCTGATTTTCTTTGTCAATTTTTTTTAATCTTTCTCTTTCCCAGGGAGCAGACTCAAAATAAAGTTCCAATGCTTCTTTAAGCCTAAGCTTAGCTTCTTCTATAGTGTTCCCCTGAGTTACTACATTAGGAATTTGCATAGAACTAATGCTATAAATCTTGCATTTATCCTTTTCTTCAGGGTAAATTACAATATCAAACTGGATTTTTTCTCTCATATTTTATGACCACCTCTAAACTATTACCTATAATAATGGATCTATTTAAACTTTATCTTCAGCCTGTTGGAAAATCATAGAATTAACAAATCAATAAGCAAAGGAATCCACTAATCACACTTAGCTAATCCTCATATCAAAATTTCTTTTTCAATTCAAACCAGCTCAGTCAACGCCCTAAATTTCTTGTTAGACATCAGTCTTACTTTCATTACGGTGTTTCGTCTTCGAATCTTCTCTGTAAACATTAAAAATTCTCCAACGAGAAAATTACAATAAAGCTTTTAGTAGTTGTGAGCTGAAACAGTCGCCGAAGCTTCTGTCTTACACTCCAACTCTATCAACGTCATCTTCTTTGACGGCCTTAGTTGTCTCGTTTTGCGGATGGCTTCGAGCTTAGATGCATTCAGCTCTTATCCATACAGTGCGTAGCT
>JAHJRR010000085.1 GCA_018830685.1 Nanobdellota archaeon | reverse complement strand
CGAAGGATGCTGTTATTTTTGTTGTTATTGGTTCTTTTTCAAGACTGATATTTATCCAACCACTCATATCTGTGTTTGGACCGTAGACTTCTGTTATTGAGCCTGCTGGAGTTCCTTTTAAGATGGAGAGTGCTCCTGGGATTAAAAGTACTGCGACGAAGAATAAACCTAGTGATAGAGTAATCTTGTGTGCCAGTCTTTTTTTATTATTTTCTAAATGAGTAAAATTCATAATTCACCTGTCTTTATTTATCTAGGACAAAAGTGTTTATAAAATTATTTATGTTATCGAGGTGACCAATCTGGTTGACTGTCTTGTTGATCATTTTTTGTTAACTGTCTTTTGTTAGATCCAGATGGATAGTCCATTATCCAAATTTCTTCACTCTCTGAAGAACTTCCAACTAATTTTGAGGTATATACGATATGTTTCCTATCAGGGGACCAAGAGGGATATGCTTCTTCTGTCTCTGGGTTTTGTGAAATGTTTTTTTGATTATTTCCTTGAGCGTCCATCACATAAATTTCTCCGTCACCAGTTCTTCTTGAGGAGAATGCAATTAATTTTCCATCAGGAGACCACGAAGGTTGTCTGCTCCAATTATCATAAGTCAGTCTTTGGATTTTTGATCCATCTATTTTTGCAATGAAGATGTTTCTAGCAAATGCACCTGAGTTTTTTTCATCTTTATTTGATGAGAAAGCTAATTTATTTTCTGATGACCATGAAACTTCTCCATAGGCATGTTCAGGATCTTGGGTTATGTTTTCGGGGTTTAAGCCATTTATGTCTGCCATCCAAATTTGTCCATTTCCTCTGGAAGAGGATTCATTGTAAGCAATTTTTTCTCCATCTGGGGAGATCGTATGGCTTTCTTTGTTTGTATTTCCTAATGTAATTCTTTTTGTGTTTGATCCATCGGGATTCATCGCATATATGTTGTAATCGTTAAGTGTTCCCGGATCGTTTATTCTTGAGAAGAAGATTCTTTTTCCATCAGGAGACCATGATGGCTGTAGCTCCCAAGCAGTATTAGTTCTTGTTAAATTTGTTTGATTTGATCCATCAGGGTCCATCATCATTATCTCTGCAGATTCTCCTATTTTTCTTGCGAAAATAATTTTTCCTCTTGGAATTGTGGTATTTGGCGAAGAATTTAATTCTTCCTCTTTTAACAGTCTCTCCGAAGAGAGAACCTGCTTGTTGTAGTTATCGATGAATCTGCTGAAGACATTCATATCTATTCCTACATTGGCGTTTAATCCCCCGTAAAGTTTCCATCCTGAGCCGTCTATTCTTGATTCTAATCTTAGTCCATCGCCGACGAATATCTGTGCTCCGGGAAGTATTCCATTTAAGAATAATTTAAGTGATGGACCCGCATAAACTTGAAGATCTATTCCTTCTGAAGCTCTTTGAATTGAAAAATCAAAACTATTTGAGAAATCTGATAAGTTTCTCCAGCCCCTATTTTCATATAGTGCTCCAGGACTTAGATGAGCTTCTTGGTTAATTCTTGCCTCCAATACATTTAGTTTTCCTGGCATGATGCCTATGACTATATTTACTTGAGGGGTTATGACAAACGGTGTTCCTGCGATGGGTATTGGTGCCAAGTCATATCTTGCAATTTCTTTTTCTATTCCGCGTATGCCAAGGCTCATATTGGATCTTAGTTCTATATCTGCTTGTTCTTTCATTATTATTTGAGCTCTCATCTTTTCTAATCGGAGTCTTCTAACTTCTACATCTAAGATTGGTTCTATGTTAAAAGAGATGTTTCCGTCTGCTATCAATCCTTGTTCAACCAATTTATCTTTTGAATCCATTGAGAGATTAACATCTTTTAGATTTATACTAAAACCAAATCCATTTCCCGCAACTTTTGATGCTCCCGCGACAACTTTATATGATTTTGCATTTTCTTGGGATAGTTCTTGTCTGAAAGATAAAGTTCCCTCTCTTAATGCTTCTTCAAGTGTTGCTTGCCTCGTTTGAACCGTTCTTCTGTCATTTGAGATTCCAATTACTTCTCTCAATATTCCATGAGGAGTTTCATTGCTTATCCCTCCGACGATTATGTCTCCTTCTGAGAAACTTTTGGGATCTAAAAAAGTTATGCCGTTTTCATCTATTCTTTTGATCTTTTCTAGTTCTTCTCTAGAAAGAGTCTGAGTATTTTTGACGTTTTTTATTAAGAGAGTATAAGATTGGTCTGCAATTCCCCCTCTGGAATCAGAGACTCTTACTTTTACATAGGATAAAGTGTTAACTTCAACCTCTGGAGCTGTTCCAGAGATTCTATCGTTTGTAACTGAGAGCCAATTTGGACTGTCTATTAGCTTGTAATTTAAAATATCTCCATCTAGATCGCTCGATTGGATTCTATATTGATATGTCGAATTTTCTTCCACTTGCGTTATGGGGGTGGATGTTATTCTTGGAGCATGGTTGATTGGGGTTTGTTCTGGTGGTGATTGAGTTATTGGAGGCTTTGTTTCAGAATCTGTGTTTTGTTTAATTATTGATTTTGTTGGAGGATCAGATTCTCCTCCGCAGGAGATAGATCCTAGTGAGATTGCAGAAATTATGCAGCCAGAGATAATTTCTCTTAGGAATCTCTTTCCTTTTCCTAAGAGTTTGTCCTCAAGATTCATTTCTTTTTTTAAGTAAAATAGATTTATAAATTTGTTTGAACGGGATAGTTTAATTTTTAAAGGAGTAGTCCTTTTTTATTTTATGGGTTTTCATCATTATGGGGGTGGTTTTTCTTCTGATCAAAATAATCGTAGCTTAAGGAAATCTTTCTCTCAAGATTCTGAGAATTCTGGGATTCGACTTGCTTGGATTCTTGCATTTATTTTTTTATTATCTATTCTGGGTGTTTCTTCTCTTTTCATATTTTTTTCTGGAGGAGATTCAATTAGTTCTTCTTTTGGTTCTGATGGGGAATCTCAGAAAACTGCTTTCTCGGGTGAGTATTCAAATGATTCTGGAGAAGGAGCTTCTTCTAGGGGGAATCTTAATGATACTTTTCCTTTCAATATTGAGGGGACTAATCTCTCCTCTGTTCTTGATTGTGGAGATGAAATTGATTGTCTTATAGCTTCTGCAGGAGATTGTGGTCTTGCTAATGGTACTATCCAAACAACTTTTGATCTTTTTGGAGATGTTATGACAACTATTTCTTTTTATGAGATTCGTGGTGGTGAGGATGGGAAGTGTTTCCTTTACTCAAGATTTGAAAACCAGACACATGATTATAGTGAAGAGATGAGGAGCCAATTAGTAGAGGAGGGCATGACTGATGCAGAGTTAGATCAGTTTATTGAAGAGGTAAATGAAGCGTCTAAGGCCCTCATTGGTTTTGCCTCAATTTGTAGTTTTGATAGTGGGAAAGATTTGGCTGCTTATCTTATGATTATGAAAGAAGGGGAACTTGATGAGATTAATCTTAGTTTGAATCTTGATCCGAGTAATCCTAGTAGTGTGAGTCAAGTAGATGATATAAATATTATTTGCGAGACTGTGTCTTTTTAGAACACTATTTAAAAATTTCTTGAATCCTTTGAAAAAATAAAAAGGCTCCCGAGGGGAGCCTGAATAAGAAAATTATTTGTCCTTAGGAAACTCAAAATATTTCTCGACTGCTCTGTTAATCTTTTCTCTTGGAAGGGAAGTGTCGAAGATTAAATCCAATTCATCTTCCTCAAAGAATAGATGAGCTTTCACATTACTACTATAAAAAAAATAACGTCCTCTTGTAGAGGGATAATGCATATCTAAATCATTTATAACTCCCTTATCAAATCCTAGAGCCTTAAAAAGAGATTCCATATTAAATACCAAACCTTCAGATAAGGCTATTCTAAAGATATCTAATCTTCCTCCGGGATAACTTTCACTTGAAATTCCTTTTATTTTTAGCTTGTCCATTTTAATCGTTGTCAAAGTTTATATGTATGTCTAGCAAATGTTTCTTAGTTACAGGACTTATAATATCTAAGTTTACATGGTCTTCTCCGTAATTCTCATGTTCTCCTGCCCTATATCTTTCTAAAAACTCCCTAGCCGTTTTTGTATCTACAAGTCCAGGACCAATGCCAAAGTCGGATGCTGGTTTGAAATCACTAAAAGTTCCTATGGATGCTAGCTTAGGACCTCCTCCGCTCGGACCTTTTTCTGTGCCTTTTTGATAAGGAGTTTTTACAATTCCAAATCCTAGACTTCCTCCACTTCCTGAGCTACTTCCTGAACCGCTACCTGTTCCATAACTCAGATAAGTAGCACTCAAAGATTCCAAATCACTAACTACATAAACTTCTTGTCTTTGTTCAGAAGCTCTTGGACTTTCATAAGCCATTAGTTCTAATTGTTTCATTATTCTATACCTCCTTTCAACTCTATAAAGTTTTTGATTATGAAAAAATAAAAAGAGGCTCCGTCAGGAGCCTTAATAAATTATTTTTCTTTTGGAAACTCAAAATATCTTTCTACTGCTTTGTTTATTTCTTCTCTTGTAAGGGAAGTGTCAAACTTTATGGAAAGAAGGTCTTCTTCCGCAAGAAGCCAAGCCTTTATCTCTTTGCTTCCATAAATAAAAATATCTCCTCTTTCCCAATAGATAACATCCAATTTTTCTATTATTGTCTTTTCAGGGAAGTTTAAATCTCTAAATAGGGCGATAACTTGGGAGGAGGGAGTATTTTTATCATCTAATTGGACAGAGTACTCGTCTATTCTCCCTCCTGGATATTCTTCACTTGACATTCCAATTATCTTGAGTTTTTCCATTTTATTCTTCGTCTAGGGGGATATGGATGTTAGCAAGACCAATCCAAGTCTGTTTTCCCGATTCCTTCTTTTTTCCTGGAACAAGATAATCAATGTTGAGATGATCTGCATCTTCTTTGTCTCCTGCCCCCGGAGCCCGATATCTCTCAAGATATTTTTCACAGTCAGCAAGTAATTTCGAGATATTCGTATCAACGATTCCGGGTCCAATTCCAAAATCCGATGCCGGTTCAAACTTACTATAAGTCCCAATCAAACTCGGTCGAGGCAAACCACTACTTGGAGCTTTATTCCTTGCTACTTCCACAAAATTTGAAAGACTTGGTAACGGTCTTGCTCCGCTTGGAGCTTTATCATTGAATCCACTTAGGGCTCCAAATCCTCCACCACTTCCAGAACTACTTCCACTACCACTTCCTGTTCCATAACTCAGATAAGTAGCACTCAAAGATTCCAAATCACTGACTACATAAACTTCTTGTCTTGTTTCTAAGGACATCTGAGTTTCATAAGCCATTAATTCTAATCGTTGCATTATTCTATACCTCCTTTTGTAATTTCATCTTTCCAAAGTTTCTCAAACTTTTTGTGGTATTTTAACATAAAGGGGTTGAAGTATTCTTTTCTAAATATTATAATTTCATCAACAAAAGCTCCTTCTTCTTCAGGTTTCAATCCATCAAAAGCGATTCTCTTGTTTTTTCTAACTAGATACATTATTCTGTCTATCATATCTAAAATTTCTTGTCTCTCTTCTTTGCTAATTTGTTTGTTTTCATTTAAATGGATTATATCCATCTGTCCTGGATAAATCCAAGAATATAATTCTCCTAGCCATCCATTTGGACTATCGATCATTCGGTTGATCATTTGTCTCGAAAATTGATTACTAACAAAGTTTTCGGAAAGAGCCATGTCTTCAATATAGGCAAAACTATTAATCTCCCCAAAAGTTGATTTAAAACCTAATCGTTTTTTTGTTAAATCAAATTGTTTTTTTAATTCTTGTAAGATTTTTTCTTTTTCCATAACCATTTTTGCGTTCTAAACTTTATAGATTTTTCTAAAGAAAGAAAAAAAAACAGGGCTCTTTCGAGCCTTGTAAAAAATAAATGTTTGTTACAACTCAAGATTTATTCCCAGTTTTTTTGCTACTCTTTTAAGTTCAATTTCTACTTCTTCAGGAGAGTATAACATTTTTCCATACTCACTATCTCCAGACCCTAAAGTTTCCTCTAAACCATAATCGCCAAGTCTAAAGAGAAAGGAGTAAACCTCTGGATTTAAATTATATCCTCCTTCTTTCAAATTTATAATCATACTCCAACCATCCCCTAAATCATCTTCTTCTCTTTTGCCGTTTTTTACCTCTCTTAGAAGTCTAGAAACAAAATTAAGAAGATATTCATCTATCTCATCCTTCGGAACTTTTTGATTTGTTAGATCGGTCCACTCTTTAGGATACATCTCTTGTAAAGTCATTTTTTAACTTCCTGATTTTATAGTTGGAACAATTCTATATCCGCCAGATTCTTTCATCCTTGCCTTAAAAGCATTATGGCTTTCTCCTTCTCCCTGCACGCCTACCTCGGTCTCTCCAAAATTTTTAGGATTTATGAGATGATAAAAATTTAATTCTTTATCATTACTTTTGATATAATCTCCCTTGTCGATTTTG
>JAHJRR010000006.1 GCA_018830685.1 Nanobdellota archaeon | reverse complement strand
GAAAATGAAACTTGCTGCAAGCCACATCTTGAAAAAGTTCAGAGAAGGAAAATATTTTCAATAGTAAAATCTAAAACCATTTATGTTAATAGAAATAATTTTATTCATGTTCTTAGGCATACTCTTTGGAACATTCACAGGCTTAATTCCCGGCATTCACACAAATCTCATAAGCACAATAATTCTCTCACTCTCTGCTTCCGCATTTTTCTTCCTCGAATCAATTTATCTCATAGCACTTATTACTTCAATGGCAATTACACACACATTTGTCAGTTTCATTCCTTCGGTTTTCCTTGGCTGCCCAGACACAGATACAGAATTATCAGTTCTCCCAGGACACGAAATGTTAAAAAGAGGTCAAGGACAAGAGGCAATAACTCTCGCAAGTTATGGAGGCCTACTTGCAATAATCATCTTAATTATTATTGCATTTCCCTCTTCAAAAATAATTCCTCAAGTCTATTCTTTTCTATCAAAAAATCTACTCTTAACAGAAAACATTTCAATTTCAATAATGGCTCTCTTCCTAATCTTGATATCCACATTACTCATATCACTAGAAAAGAAAAAATCCCTTGCGTTACTAGTTTTCTTCCTTACAGGGGCACTTGGATTTGGTGTTCTAAATCTTAATCTCAATGAACCCCTTTTACCATTACTGACAGGACTCTTCGGAGCATCAATGCTCCTCATGACAATCAAAACTAAAACTCAAATTCCAAAACAGAATACTGAAAATCAAAAACCTGCATTAAAAGAAATGACAAGTCCTCTCGCGAACGCATTCTTAGGTTCTTTCGTCGCCTCTCCACTACTCAGTCTTCTTCCCGGATTGGGCAGCGGACAAGCTGCAATCATCGGAGACACTCTTTCAAGAAAGCTAGGAAAATCTTTCGAAGATAAAGAAACAACCCAAAAAGATTTCCTTGTTCTCCTCGGTGCAACAAATACCCTCGTGATGGGCTTCTCTTTTGTAGCACTCTATCTTGTATCAAGAACACGAACCGGCGCAGCAGCAGCAATAGAACAAATAGCAGGAGAAATCACACCTCCTCTTTTTATCATGATTCTTATAATAACTGTTCTCTCAGGAACCATCTCATTTTTCATCACACTAAATCTCTCAGGACATATTTCTAAAAAAATAAACTCAATAAATTACACAAAAATCTCCATGATAACTCTTACATCTCTTATCATGATAATCGCACTCGTCTCGGGAATAAAAGGAATAGCTGTCTTAGCAATCTCAACACTCACAGGAATATACTGCATTTCTCTAGGCGTCAGAAGAACAAATATGATGGGTTGCCTACTTTTACCAACGATTATATTTTATTTGAGAATTTGAAACTACTTCTCTAAAATATAAAATTATTTAAATATAAATCCCCTTTAAAAAGCATGAATCTAATTCAAAAGATCTCAGTAGGTGCTAGTTTGATTGGGGTTCTTACAGGAGGATGTATTGATAGTGGGAACGGAAATTCTGAAACAAAAGTAAGTATAACAGGTCCTGTAGATGTGAATATTGATCAACAAAATAGAGGCACAGTTATGGGCAGAGCGTTTATTAATGGCACGATTAAATATCAAGAGGATAATAAATTTACCCCCAAGAAAATGTAAAGATTACATTTAGAACTCCTTCGAATGAAAAATACCAAACTTCCTCAAGCCGCAATGGAAATTTCTTAATAGAAATTCCTGCAGGGGTTTATGATATTAATGCATGTTATATGCAAAACAGTTATGATGGAAACAAATGGTGTGCACAATCTTCTGCAACAGTTACCAGAGGAAGTACTATCGACCTTGGAGAGATAAAGTTAAAATGGGATAGAGCATGTCCTTGTTTCTAACATTCAAAACCACTTCTCCAACGCTTCCTGTTTCTCCAACTCTCTTCCAAAAACAGATTCAATATGTCTCTTCGTCAATTCAAGACTCTGTTGAATATACGAAGAAAGTTCGTACTTCTTAGCCAAATCCAACGCGGGCTCAAGATATTTCTTTATCCCACCTTCATGCGTCGTAAAAATAATCTTACCTTTACATTTAGAACAAACACCAGACAACAACGGCCGTCTCATAATCTCATTGCATCCCACACACCTAAAACTCTGCATTGAAAACTTTCTAAGATTTCCACGAAGGTCCTTCAAAAAATGTCTCTCGATGACAAGCCTCGCAGTTTCAGAAGTATCCGCCGCCCGTATCCTCTCAACCAACTCCATCTGATGCCGAACCTTGTCTTGCATTGTCTCAAGCATTTTATAGTTAGAACAAACAACACCTTCATTAATATTATCAGTATCATGAGTAAACCCAACACCCACAAAAGGATCCTTATCTTCTTTCAAAGCCTCCCGAACATCGTAAACAGTAACACTCGAGGAGTGCTCTCTCTTATCCGCAAGACGATACAATTCCAGAGGATACTCATAAGTCAATTCAAAATCCAAAATCTGATCATCAACCTCTCCCGCATTAATCTTCGCATTTAAAACAAGAGGTGCATCTTGAGTTCCACCCCTATGCCCAGGCAAGAAGCTCTTTGAAAAATTCAACAACACATCACCAAGCAACATAACTGCCAGCTCATCACCATCACAATCTCTTCTTATAGCCGCATGCATATATGGACTAGCAAACATTCCAAGAGTATCAGAAAACCCAATAATCCTACAAACAACCCCTGCACAATTGTGTGGCGCCATACAAACACCCAATTTGCCCACAAGATCCTCTCTCTTTTTCACATTGTAAATGGGCTTCAATCCGTATAACTTAACCAAAAGCTCATCAATAAAATTAGCAACTTTCATAAAAACCTTATCTGCTCCTCCATCGGGGGACATAGCAGAACTCGGAAGAAGAATATCGTGAGGCTTCAACTCAAGAATCTGATTATCATCCACGAGCTCCTTTCCATAAACATCTTCAGTATAACCAATCTCTCTCAATTTCTCAACACTAACAAATGCCTCCTTCGGTTTGAATGAAACGAGTGGCATCTCAGTCGCATCAAAACGAATAGTCCCATCTTTATTGACCTGAAGATTATACAACGCCCTAAGAATTCCCTTCTCTAATCTCTCAACAAAATGACTCTCAGAGCTCGTCCCCCTAATCCCCTTAATCAACAAGGGTAACTGCGTTTTTGTAAAGTGCAAATTTTCCTTCGCTCTTTCAAAATAATGAGAGACATCTACACTTCTGTAATAATGAGTCTGTGAACTCTCATGCTCATCACATGGCTTCTCTGAAGTTTCTTTACATTCTCTACAAAAAAATCTCTTTTGACACTGCTTCCCACAAATTTCACACAAAGGAAAAATAGTTTCATTCTTACAAAAATCGCACCAATAAACAGGAAAATCTCCCAAAACTTTTCCAATCTCACACGCAGCCTGCACGCTTCGAAGTCTTCCGCCCTCATTTCCTACAGAAAATAAAACGTTCGGACTTCCTGTCAGCTTCCTAAGCTTAGCCTTCTCTGGACGACCCATTCTCGCACCAATAAAATCTCCAGCTTTATCTCTTATCTCAAAATTAGAAAACCCATTCACAATTGAAAGAATCTTAACGCCATCAGATTCTCCCTCATTAAGATTACTTTCAAAAGATTTCTTAGCACTTTTTTCAAGAGGAGAAATCAGATTCTTCAAAAATTCCTCTTTATCTAATATATCTAAACCAATTCCTAAATTAACAAAAAGCTTCTTCGCTTCATCTTTTTTAACAATAACACTTTCAATAGAAACATCATGTTCAAATCCAAGAAGCTCAAGTGCTCTTTTGCCCTCTGCAAATTTTTCCTGATCTGCCCTAGTGTATGGCAAAATCAGATTTCCACTAGTTCTGGAATTTTTAATCCAACTAAGAAAATTCAGAAATTGCCCTTTAGAAATCTCAGTCCAATAGGGAATAAGAAGAGGATACAAAGAAACACCTTCCTCCCTGCTTATCTTAATTGCATCATCAAAACAAACATTAAAACAATCCATCCCTTTTTCTAGTTCAGGATTTTTCTCCCTTAATTCAAGGCCCCAAATTTCTTCAACATATCCCGGACGAATCAACACTGCATTTCTATTTGTCACATCACTAAAAGGAAATAAGATATCTCCCAAATAAATTATTTCTTCCACATCTTTGTAAAGTTTATTCGCCTCTTCCACACTCCTTACTCTCTTCACACTCCCATTAAACATTTTAACAATTGGACCTTCCACAGTATCACACGACGTAACAATGCATCCTTTAGTTGGCTTTTCAATTTTCAACTGCGTTCCTATTGCAATGAATTTGTCAGTCATCTCCATGGTTGCAGGATGAATTGAAACCGCACTGAATCCCGAAGAACGAGAACGTCCATACCTAAATCTAAAACCTCCCGAACGAGATGGATGTCCAAACACGGGACGACCAGCAACAAGATCATTAATATAGGTAGGAGAATCATCAGTCTTTCCCTTATCTCTTTTCTCGTGAAGCTTTATGTAATCTCCAAGAAAATCAAATCCTGTCGACTGAAGCCCTTTATCTTTCATCTTACCCAAAAGCCTCATCCCTTTCGCAGCCTTCTGTGCAAGTCCTTCAGAAAAAATAAGGCACATCCCACCACGAATATTATTTGTCTTCATCCTTTCAAGATTTTTATAATTAGAAACCTCCAATTTCTCAGTAGGATCTCCATCAATCTGAATTGGAAGATTTTGTGCTAAAAACATAGCCTCTTCCTTCGTCGGAAAATACTGGAGATTAGTCACACGATCATGATAATCTTGATTCTCTGTCCAGTATCTCGAAACCTCGTCGGGCGTAGGATCATACTTAGCATACCCAAACATCTCTCTGAGATAATCAATCATCATCAAAGCCAAACAAGAAGCAGTGGTTCCCGCACTTCTTATTGGCCCAGAAAAAGAAGCAACAAAATAATCCTTTCCTTCCTTAGTTTTTCCTAATTCCAAACCAGTAAATCCTTCAATTGGTGAAGACACTACTCCAAGAGTTGTGTAAGCAAACCCCACTCTTATTCCAGCTTCAATCGCCTCAAGCAAACTTGAAAATTTACAGAACTTCTGTTTTGCAACCTCTTCTGCAATTTTAAAAGAAACCATAGGATCCAGTTTACCATGATCTTTCTCTAGCTCCAAAATTCTTTCAACAATTCCAGAATTTTCTATCTGAGGATAAAGAGTAAGGATAAGTCCAACCACCTTTTCTGCCAAACTTCTCGCAAGAGGAATCTCAACCTTTGTTGCAGGATCAAATCCCTTTGCCCTAGCCTCATTAGCAACAGCATAAACTTTCTTCGTCTCTTCTTCAATGTTTTTCAAGTATTGTTCAGTATTCATTATTCAAAATCCAAAAGTTTAATTTCCCTCGTCTTCAAATTTATCATCGGAACCTTACAAAAATCAGGCTTATTTCCAACCCTCTTCTGAAACTCAGTTTCCCCCTCCCATGAAGAAGTTGAAATCAAAAGAATATTATTATAAGATGTAACTGCACACTTATGCGTATGTCCAGAAACGAAAATATCAGGAACATTTTTTATCACCAAACTATCTTCTTCTAAAGGAATATACTGTGAAGAGGAATAAGTCGGAGCAAGATGTCTATTCTTCAAAAGATAAGCCATAATTTTATCAGGAGAATTCAGACCACTTTTAATTAGAGAGGGAGTATTGTTAGCATAAAAGGGATACGAAAACCCGTGATATGTCAAAAGATCAAACCCTGAAAAATTCTCTGATGCAGCAATGTTCACTGCAGCAGGATTCCCTGTAATGATTACATTTTTCATGTTATATAAGGGCCAAGCATATTTCTCATCAAAAGGAGGCTGTGGCTCAAGCAAACGAACACCATCATGATTTCCGGGGGAAATAATTATTTTGATATCACTCCTTATCTTTCCCAAAAGTTCAGCAAACCCCTGAAACTGTGCCTCAAGATCATCAATAACCAATTCATGATTCTGACCCGGATAAACCCCCACCCCCGCAATTAAATCGCCTACAATAAAAAGATATTTTATCTTTTTCACTTCCTCAGCCCCCGTCTTCCCATTAAGATAATCAATAAATTTACTAAACTGATTTCCCATAAACAACTTACTTCCATAATGAACATCTCCAATAAATAAAGCATACTCTTCATTTGAAGCATATTTCTTCTCTGAAATCGACGCATCAGGAAATACAATTCCATTTGCAAAAAAGATTTCATTATCTCCAGAACCACTAAACCCAACAACAGAATCTAAGGCAATATCTTCTGCTTGTTGATATATTTCCGGTCGATTCTGATTAACTAAAACACGGGTCCTCCCAGTGAGATCTTCAACCTCCATCAAAATATTCTTGTTCTTAGTCACGCTCTTGCTATAAATAATTCCAATTATCGAAGACTTTCTTCCTCTCGACAATTTATTTATCGACACAAGCTCATCCAATTCGCTATGATCTTGCAAAATTTTCCTAGTCTGATTAAACCTATCCCTCAGATTCTTGACAAAATCTCCCACCTCTATTTTTTTATTAGAAACAGATGTAGAGAAATCAACTTTAATTAAATCATCATCCAAAGAAACCTCTCCCCTTCTCAAATTAATCTTCTTCAAAGGAAAGCTACTAAAATTTTCCTTTGAAATTTCTATCTGCAAACCCAATTTTATCTTAAGCCTCTCCATATTTTTTGGATCTTTGCCTGGCAAGGTCAAAAAAAACTCAGACATCTTCTCTTTATTCTGTTCAAAAAGTGTCTTAGTAATTATTCTCTGGCGTGTATGGTTTCTGAGCCCCTCAATAATAAGTTTCGCAGACTCCAAATCATTTGTCTCACTAAGCAGATTCAATAAACCAGGATCTATCAATAAACCCTTATCAACGCAATAGCTTAAAATTTCTTTTGATTCCATTCTATTATCTATAATCTAAAGATTCTTCAATAATCTGTTTGGCCTTTTCAATAATACTTTTTGAAATTGCAAGCTTAATCTCTCTCATTCTACCCCCACGACCTTTTGAAATAACTCTAACATTGATTATTCCCAACATATCAAATTCCTGAATAATATCCCCTACTCTCCTCTGCGTCAAAACCTCTGAATTATTCTTCAAACAAACATCTTGATAATGGTTATAAACATCTCCGGTAAAAAAAGGCTCACCGTTATTTTTCTCAGAAATTGAAATGATTGAATGCAAAACATACTGGAACTGCTTCGGCTCGGTTTTAATAACATCTAAAATCTTATCTCTTTCTATTTTCACATTCGCCCCATCTATATGTTTCAACAAAATTTTACTTGCACCATCCCTCTCAGCTAACTCCCCAGCAACCCTAAGCAAATCTAACGCTCTTCTAGCATCCCCATGTTCTCTGGCAGCAAAGGCAGCACACTTCTGCACCACGCCCTCCTCAACGACTCCTGGCTTAAATGCCATCTTTGACCTTGTGTTCAAGATTTCTTGTAACTGAATCGCATTATAGGGAGGAAATACAATCTCTTCCTCTGAAAGTGAACTCCTAACCCTTGGATCAATCCCATCTAAAAAAGTCAAATCGTTACTTATTCCTATGATTCCAATCTGTGTCCTAGAAAGTTCTGAATTTAAACGAGTAAGATTATACAAAAAATCACTCGAAATTTTTTTCACCGCTTGGTCTATCTCATCCAAAATTAAGAGGAGAAACTGACTTTTAGAATCAACAAGCTCAATGAACTTATTATAAACGGTCTCAGTAGGAAGACCTGTATCAGAAATCTTTCCCCCTAACTTCCTTATCAATTCAGCAAGAATCCTATATTCAGTATCAGACACTTTCTTTAATTTACAATTTAAGTATTCAATATTCAATGGAATGCTTCCTTCATTCTCATTAAGTTTAGAACGTTTAATCAATTCATCTTTAAGATATAAAATAGAAAGAGTCTTGCCCGTTCCAGTTTTACCATAGAGAAAAAGATTACTTGTTCTCTCGCCTCTTAAAACAGGAGCAAGAATTGATGCCAATTGTTTTATCTGTTCTTCTCTATGAGGTATCTCCTCTGGCCGATAATTTGATTGCAACACAGACTTATCATTAAAAATTCTATTATTATCAAACGAATCAAAAATTTTGTTTAGTTCAGCTTTCATTAAATACACTCACACGTTTATTTCGTATGGAAAAATAATAATTTCCAAAACACTCATCGGTGAAAAAATTATTTCTTATATAAACAATTATAACCACTAAAAAAGAAGAACACCTATATTTCCTATGGAAAGTAAAAATAAATTCTATACTACTACTACTACTACTACTACTACCTATATACTATAATATACATAATTTTTTAAATAAAAATAAATTTTCAAAAAATAAAATTTTCCTTTTTAAACATTTCTAGACGAAACCAAGGGGTCAGGGTCTAAGTCAATAGAATATAAATTTTATATAATTACTTTTATAATAATAATTTATTCAATAATATAAAATAATAAACAATAAACAAAATTGAGTAATATTTAACAAAAACAGGACCAAAGACCCAAAGGTACTAACGTAAAATCTATTTAATTTCACAGAAAAGTTTATATATTATTTTCTTCTAAGGTTTCTATGTCAGAAAATAAGAATATTTTTAGTGATATTTTAAGCAAGATGATCGTCACCAAAGAAGGCAAAAGGCTAGGATTTGTTAAAGACATTATTTTTGAGACTCGATCTGGAGAATTGATCAATATTGTGGTTAAAGATGCAACGCCCTATACGAGAAATCTAAATTTAGAGAGAACCACATCAAAAGATCTCTTAGTACCTTACAATGCTATCATAGCAATAGGGGATTTTGTAATAGTCTCTGAAGAAGACTTAATCTAGATCTGAAATTAACTAAATATTTAAAAACACTTTTTTTATTAATCTAATATGAAAGTAATCGGTTTTAATTTTACAAGGCTAAGTATTAATAAGCCAGATAAGTCTCAGCCAACAGAAAAAGTTGATATTGAGACAAAAATGGATATTATATCTCTTGCTGAAGTAAAAGATCATCCTCTTAAGACAAGCGATAATGCAATAAGTGTAGATTTTGAATATATCGTAGATTATAAACCGGATTTTGCTAAAATAGAAATAAAAGGAAAAGTTCTTCTAATGCTTGATCCAAAATTAGCAAAAGAAGTCATTAAGAGCTGGGAAAAGAAAGAAGTCCCTGAAGAATTCAGAATGTTTCTTTTCAATATTGTTCTTAGAAAATCTACACTGAAAGCACTTCAATTGGAAGAAGAGCTTAATCTTCCTCTGCATGTACCTATGCCTTCGTTCAGAAAAAGCGAAGACAAGAAATAAGCCACTTTCTACTTCTAAAAAGAAAGTTACTTAAAATAAAATAACTAATTCTCTCTATGAAAATTTCTGATGAAAAGAGAGAAAAGATCTCTGAACATATTCTAGCATTACTATATTCCCATTCTCCTCAGGCATTATTTACTTCTGAAGTAGCAAAAGAAATGGCTCGCGACGAGGAATTCATGAAAACAGTTCTTCTGAATCTAAAAAAGAAAAAACTAGTCCAGGAGATAAAGAAAAATCCTAAAGGTAAAGACTATCTTAAAAGATCTCGTTGGAGTCTAACAGATGCAGCATACAATGCATATTCTCGCACACAAGACAATTAACAATCTATATTCTAACATATTAAACTTTTTATAGAAGAGATCTTTAATCAGATAATGGACAAAATAAAAGAGTCTTTTCAAAACGTTAAAGATGATATGGACTTCTTCTACGACGAGCTTTACCAATTAAAGAATGAATTAATAGAAAACAAAGAAAATTTAGCGGAGATATATTCTATTTTAAGTGAAATTAACAAAAAATTAGATAAAAATCTTATAAATCACTCTTCGACACATAATCAGACAAATGCCACAGATTCGACAAATTCTTCGACACATAATCACCTCCTAGAGCCCTTAAAGTTCCAAAATAAGCCCTTTTCCAATGGAAACGAAGGGGTTCCAACAGACAGACAGACAGACAGACAGACAGACAATCAACACGAAAATATCTCTAAAATAGAAAAAAATAACACATCTTATTTGACAGATGTTATCTCTCTCGAGTCTCTAAGAGCAAATCTAGACCTTCAAGAGTCACAGGCACACATATCTTCTACACCGATAGACGATGCCGCAATGATATTAAACTCTCTCGACAGCCTAAAGAAAGAGATTAGATTGAAGTTCAAAAGACTTACAGAGCAAGAAATAACTGTCTTTTCCACTCTTTATCAAATAGACGAGGAAACAGGTCCCACGGACTATAAAACAATAGCTTCTAGGTTAAGTCTCACAGAAAGCTCTATTAGAGACTACATAGGAAGACTCATAAAAAAGGGCATTCCCGTCGATAAAAAGAAAATGAACAACAAATTGATTCTCCTTTCAATTTCTGAGAATTTAAAGAGAGTTGCATCTCTTCCAACAATTTTAGAGCTTCGAGATCTCTAATTCCCCCTATCAAAGTAGATCTAAATCCCTTTTTCGCTTAACCGAATAACATTTTACCACCTAACTTACTCTTTTTCTCAAAAAATTCTTCAAAATCCTATTATCTCTCACTTAATTTCCTCCTTAATCTTATTTACTCTCACTTTCTTCTTAAGAAATTGAAGAATTACGCTATTTTTCATCTTTTTCTCCCTTTTTAACTCTCACTTTTGCCTTTTTGAGCAATTTTTCTTTAATCTCTTCAGGTATAAACACTCTCTTTTTACCATTTTGCTCAACTATTTCCTCTATTAAACCCTCACTTTTCTGTTTTATACGGTTTAAATGCCCTCTTATAGTGGATCTCTCTTTTCCCAGAATAGACGCAATATCATCATAACTAAGCTTAAGGTCAGAATTCAATAAGACCCATATGATCGCTCTTTCTGTTACTGAAAAATTATCAAAATTAGGTGTTTGAACAGCTGTTTGAACACCAGACTGAACAGCATAAACAGCTGTCTGTTTATCGAACACCTGTTTGGGTGTTTGGTTTTTTGCCCGTGGTCTCATTTCATTCATAATAGAAACAACATTTTTGATTCCTTCAAGCTCTTCTTGGACCGTCGACAAAAGACTCTTTATGTCTTCAATGTCTTTTTTTTGCAAATCTTTCTCTGAATCTAGGTGTTTGTTCCATGTTCCAATAGAACCCATATCTTTTTTTACAGATTCAAAACCCTTTTTGGTATCATCTTTCAGCTGTTCAACCTCTTTTTTATTAGAAAACCATCCAAACATATTTACTTAGAGAATTTATTATTTAAAAATGTTTCTCTTTTTCGTCGATAAACATCAGAATACACCTCAATAAAAGCTTCTTCCATTCGCTAAAAAATTAACTCTTTTTTCATACTTTTTCACCTGTTTTTCTCAACTAAACAGCCATAAACACCACCAAACAGCCTGTTTAAACACCACCAAACAGCCTTAAACAAAAAATAAACAGCAAATTAAAATTTCAAACACCTCTTTCTCTTTCCGTCGACAAAACAAACCAAACAGCCTGTTTAAACACCCCCCTTAATAAAAAGCACTTCTTTTTAGCTATTGCACAAACCTAACCTAAGTACACGATGGGCGGAGGACACTAAAAATTAATCAAAAATTTACTCACGAAACCGCATTACCACCTCACAATAATTCTTAAAAATATATCTTATTCCATTTGGATATGGCAGATATATCTCCAAGAGTCCATGTTCACAAAGGAAAAGAAAATACCCCTTATGCAATGATTATCATTGGACCTCATAAAGATGGCTTTCTTTGAGTGGACACTAGTTGTATAAATTCTGAAACCCAACTCCTCTTTTTATTTGAAACTTATTGTCATGGAATCTTAGACAATTTCCATAATCGCTATGAAGTCGCGAGCAAAAGAAAAGTGTTTTCAATAAGAGAGATATTGGAGGAAGAGCGAACAGTTACAGATAAGAAGTTATGTCTCCTTAAACAATATGTACAAAGCCAACCTAAGTGCACACACACACAAAACCTCTGAGAATACAATGTCCCTACCTTAAGCAAGAAAAAGACCAAATGAAGATAAATCTTATTCTCAATCTTCCTGATTGTTCTTTCTAAATTTTACTCTTTTAAGTCCAATTTACACAAAATTTATATAGTTTATTCCAGTAAGGTTACAATACTGTTGTTGTAAGGGTTCCCTTACGGGAACGAAATACCCTAAGTTCACGTGTAAATTAAAACAGGATAGTTCAAATGAGCAATGTGGAGTTAAAAATAAGAAAAATGAAAATAAAAAGAGATAAATACTTAAGTGCAAGAGGCGGCACCTCAAAGATTCTTGATATTTCTTGTAGGGAGTGCAAAAAAAAACTTTTTAGTTATCAAAAGGATGGTCCGGGATGGCTAAAAAGGTGTTATCTGAATAGAATCTTAGATAATCAAGAAATTATTAATTTTAAAGATATAATGTCTATGCCAAATTTGGTTTGTTCTTGCGGGGAAATAATTGGGACTCCTCTGAAGCATAAAGACGATCGGCTTGCATTTAGATTAATTAGGGGAAAGTTCAAACGAACCATAAAGAAGCTAGATAAATTAAAATGAAACAAAAAACACCCCAAGTAGCAATTTATGTGCGAGTTTCAACAGAAGAACAGGCCAAAGAAGGATTGAGCGTGGATGCCCAGATAGACAAGTGTAACTCTTTCTGCCAAGCAAGAGATTGGAATGTCTATAAGGTTTACAGGGATGCCGGCTTTTCTGCAGGTTCATTAAATCGACCGGCCCTTGAACTGATGATGCGTGATGCCCAAGAAAAACGATTCGACATTATACTTGTCTATAAAATCGACCGATTTTCAAGAAAACTCAGAGACCTAATCATGGTTCTTGAAGATCTAAAAGAAAAGAAAATCAATTTTACATCAGTAACTGAACAAATAGATACAACCTCTGCAATGGGGGAGGCATTTTTTCAAATAATCGGAGTCTTCGCTCAACTTGAACGGGGGATGGTCAAAGAGAGAGTTGAATTAGCATTCGATAGAAAGATAAAACTAG
>JAHJRR010000084.1 GCA_018830685.1 Nanobdellota archaeon | reverse complement strand
TCTTTTCCTTTTCTCAAATGTCCATCCCCGATTATGGTTGCAATGAAAAAAGATAATTCTTCATTCAACACCAATGGGATACTTGTTTCTTTTGATGGTCCGTATTTAGCCTTTACTATCAATTCTGTTTTATTCTTAGAAATTAATTTTAAATCTTTTTGAGAATTTATTATCTCTTCAATATAATTCATACTTTTTCAAAGGTATGCTATCTAATAAATGTTTCGTTATCCAGCCCGTTTGACCACTCCGGCACTCTCGCTTATTGAAATATCAAGTTTTTGTGTTTTAAAAGGTATCTTATTTTTAGAAATCTTATTTTTTTACTCGTGCTTCAGTCTCTTTCTCTTTGATTTTGTCTTCGAGATTGAGCTTTTCTATCAATTCTTTGTATCTATTTCTTATTGTAACTTCTGTGATTCCTGCAATATCTGCGACTTCTCTCTGGGTTTTTTTCTCATCGTTCATGAGTGCCGCCACATATAATGCTGCTGCTGCAATTCCCGCAGGTCCACGGCCAGAGGTCAATTCAACTTCTTCTGCTTTTCTAAGAACTTTTAGTGCATCATTTTGCGTTTTTGGTGAAAGTTTTAAAACGGAGGAGAATCTTGAGATATAATCCTTGGGAGAGCTTTGGGTTACTTTTATTCCTAGTTTTCTTATTATGAATCTGTAGGTTCTTCCTATTTCTTTTCTTTCTACATCCGAAGCTGTTGCCATTTCGTCAAGAGTTCTTGGAATGTTGTAACTTCTGCAAGAGGCGTAGAGGCAGGCTGCGATTACAGATTCCATGCTTCTCCCTCGGACTAACCCTCTTTGGAGAACGTAATTATAGATTCTTGCTGCTTCATCTTTTACAACGTTTGGAAGATTTAGATAAGATGCAATTACTCTTAGTTCAGCCATAGCAAGTCTAAGGTTTCTCTCAATAGATGTTGAAACACGCTCTTGCCATTTTTTTAGTCTTAAGAATTTTCTTGTTTGTTTTGGTTCTAATCTATAAATATCTGAGATTTCCCCCACGTTAGTTGTTAGACCTTTGTCAAATTTTTGGATGCTTGTTGGAGCGCCTCCACGCCCTTTCTTCTCACCCTTGTCGAATTTACCTGAAAGATCTATTCCAGAGTCGACCATTTTTTCTTCTACGACTAGTCCGCAATCGTTGCAAATAACTTCTCCTAAATGTGGATCGTAAGTTAGGTGTATGCTATCACATTCTGGGCATTTTTTTATGGATGACATTTTTAAAATTAGTTGAGTATTTCTTAGTTATAGCAAATGTTTAAAAACAAACATGGCGTAAGATTTATAAAGGGTTCGGGTATATAAAGGTTTTGGTGGTGTTTCTTTGACTGTTTTTTTGAAGAAAATTCTAGATTAATTATATTTTTAAACGTTGGCTGACTTCCAGTTTTATGAAATTGAGTTTGGTTATTCCAACTTACAATGAGAGGGAGAATATAAGAGGTCTCATTTCTGAAGTTCTCTGGGAGTTTAAGGCAAATAAGATTGACGGAGAGATAATTGTTGTTGATGATAATTCTCCTGATGGAACTGGTGAACTTTTGGATGAAATACTGAGGAAGAATCGGAAAGTCAGAGTGATTCATCGTGAGGAAAAAATGGGGCTTTCTTCGGCAGTTCTTGAAGGATGGAAAATTGCGAAAGGGGATGTTTTAGGTGTGATGGATGCTAATCTTAGTCATCCTCCCGATAAAATAAAGGATCTTTTATGGTCAATAGAGAAGGGCAAGGCGGATTTTGCTATAGGTAGTCGATATGTGAGGGGAGGGAAAATTATGGGAAGGAGTGTTGGGAGAAATGCTATGTCTAAGTTGGCTAATCTTGTTGCAAGGGTTTTCACGAATGTTAAGGATCCAATGACTGGCTTTTTTATGATTAGAAAATCTTGTATAAAAGATGTTGAACTTGATCCCAATGGATTTAAGATTCTTCTTGAAATCATCATAAAAGGAAAGCATAAAAATATACAAGAGATTCCTATTACTTTTGTAGGTCGGGTTGAAGGGAGGAGTAAGGTTGGTATAAGTGAAATCTTCTCTTATGTGAAGAATCTTATAGGATATGCTTCTTACCAAAAACTTCTTTCTAGAGATCTTATGATGTTTTCATTTGCAGGACTTGTTGGGACGATTCTTAATTTGTCCATACTCTATTTCATGACAGAGATTTTTGGTATCTATTATCTTATTTCTGCAGTGTTTTCTTTTTCTATTGCGATGACAAGCAATTTTTTCATGAATAAAATTTTGACTTTTAGAGAGAAGATTACTTTTAATATAGGGAGAAAATATCTTCAGTTTGTTTCTGTTAGTTTAGTGGCACTTTTAGTGAATCTTACATTTCTTTTCATATTTACAGATATATTTGGGATTTATTATTTAATTTCTCAAGCTATGGCGATAGGTGTCACCGCACTAATAAATTTTTTTGGAAATAAGATTTGGACGTTTAGTAAATAGGTTGTGGTAAGAGTTACTTAGTTTCTTCTTTGATCAAGATTCCATTAATGTTTCCTTCACGACTGGGTCTGTTTGTTATTCTTGCTTTACCGAATTCAGTTTCAACTATTGTTCCCTTTGTAAGAATGTTTTGTCTTGCAAGGAATCTGTTTGATGGCGTTTCAAGAACGTTTGTAATCTCAGTTTTTTTGTTCTTATCGTTAATCAGAAGATTAAGTACTTTTGATTTTAAGAGGAATACTTTCCTATTTCCACCCATAACTCTTGTAGATTTTCTTTTTTCTTCTCCTAATTTAACTATATTTCCTTGCCCTGCTATTTCACTCGCTTTCTTCTTCCTTCTTTTGTGATATTTTCCCCCTGAGATCTTTCTTCCTTTCTTCATATTAAAGAGCGAGGATTTTAATTTAAATAACTTTCTACTTGGGATTATATTGCAAATGTCTATCTTGTTTTGAATTAAC
>JAHJRR010000083.1 GCA_018830685.1 Nanobdellota archaeon | reverse complement strand
CTCACAGAAATGTTTAAAAACTAATTAATTCTATAAAATTCAACAAAAAACGAGGTCGAAATATGGATGAAAAATTTGTAGCATTCGAAAACGTTGATGAGGACGAGGAAGAATTCGAAGAGATGATCGACGAACTCGACGAGTCTTAGTCCTGCATACTCTTTTAACTATTTTTTATTTTTAAGACAACAATATTGTTGTCTTTATTCATTTCTTCATAGTCGCTCTGCAACCGCACATCTATTTCATCTACACTAAGTTGCGCCACAAGAATATTTGTAAGTGTTATTATCTTTCCCCCTCCAACAGATATGCTCTCGACATCAAAGTCCTTAATCTGTTTACCATCTGCATAGATTGCCATCTTCGAGGGATGTGAATCCGTCAGCCCATGGTTTTTAATTGTTACAGATAAGCTAAGATATTTCCCTTGCATCGAGGCAGAAGCGTTCTCAACTAACAAATCAGGAACCTTGGGGAAAGAGTATAACCAGTTTATATGATTTATCATATCTTGACTGATTTCCTGACTGCATTTCACGGTGGAATACATTATATTGTTTGGATTCTCCGAATGGTCAAAACCAAGTGCGTGAAAAAGCTCATGCGTACCTACAATTGGGTCAGCACACTTTGATTCTCTCAAGAGAAGAACTTGCCCTTTAGCTATAACATTAAACTCTCCCGAAGAAGTAACATTGTTAACCCCTCCCTCTCCAGCAATGAATGCTCGACCCGTCGTCCGAATAGAACTATCACAAGTCACTGTTATCATCTCATCAAAATCGTTCTCGTAAAAATTAAGGATTGTAGCCGCTTCAATGATATCAAACGCCCGTCTCATCTCATCCAGCTTCGCAACCGGGCAATCTGTAATCTTATAAGATATGTCTTTTTCAGGATACCTCATATTTTCATAAAACTGCATACTTGAATTCCCAACACTTCCTTCAAGCGTAAAATTATTGCTCCTCTGGCTAGAAATGCTAAACTCAACTATATCTCCTAAAGGAAGGAAGTAAAATAAAAACAGCCCTGCTAGTATTAAAAAGATAAAAAAACTTGTCACAGCTTTCCAAGACATCACTATCAAAAGATATTCTAATTTTTAAAGATACGGGTCAATAATTTTTTAAAAAATAAAAAAAAAGAAATAGTCAAAGAAGACTTATTCAGAACTATCTGAACTATCGGAGTCGTCAGAATCGTCTGTATCCTCGGACTCTTCTGAATCGTCAGAATCGTCTGAAACCTCAGAATCGTTGGACTCTGTAGACTCTGAACTTGTATCTTTTACGTCTTCTTCATTACTTGTCTCTTCGTCTTCGTTAGTTGTTTGTTCGTCTTCCATTTTAAACCTCCCACTTTTCTGTACATAACAGCTATTTTAAAGCTTTCGTCTCATTTTTTCCTTCATTTTTCTTTAAAAAAACCGAAACTCCGACGAGGATTCCCCCAGAAACAACAAGAGCAACCCCGTACAAATTCTGCCTAATAATAATGAAATCTTTAACACTATTAACCAAGCCTGTGAGAATTTCAATACCAAAATCTGGCGCATTAATCAATAATGAAGTAGTAAGTGAAGAGATAAATACGATCAGACCTGCAACAACTAAATCTATACCTAAAATCATACTTCCCTTTTTTATATCTTTTGCAGCAACAAATATCAAAACCGAAAAGACAACACTAAGAAACAAAAAGATGTAGATGGCTATTTTATACATCCGAACGCCCTCTCTAATCTGTCCGAGTCCGTCAGTATCAATTTCGTAAACCTCTGCAAGGTCGATACTCTGACTTTCAGGGAGTGTTATATTATTTTCTGCAAGAGCTTCGTCAAGAAACTCTGAAGAAGTCTTATTTGCCGGCTTACATAGAGCATCTCCTTCTGTAGAATACAACTCCTTCCCAGAACCACAAGCTGGCAACTTCTCAACTTGTTCTTCCAAGAACGCCCACAAGGCACCACCATCAAGGTCAATGATAAGATTCAGTTCGTTAGTTTCTCCCCTCAAGTATGAAAGAAAATTAGTAATCAATTTTTCCACTTCTACGTCAAACTCTTCACTAGAAGTATTAACAAACTCTCCCCCATCAATGCTTTCTGTATCATCAGCTAAAACTCCAGAAGCACCACCCTCTCCATCAAGTGCTTTAACATAAATGTCAGGATACAATAATGTGTTTGCAGTAAGGAGAGTAACAGTAACTAAAAGCGACACGACCAAAAGCAAACTCAAGAAAGTCCACAAAACCCCTTTTATCACGCTCATTATTTAGACAAGAAAGAAATAGTTTTTAAGGTTTTGTAAGAATAGAGTATCTCCGATACTTATAAACAGCCCTCATTTTTTAAACGGTTTTGATGACAAAAAAATAAAATTAGGAGTGAAATCAATGATTAATTATTCAGTTATGAAAAGTCATCGGAGATACTGGGATAATATAACTTACGCTCACTTCGTTCGTTAATAGCCTAGTTAAAAAATCGACTCTGTCAGATTTTTCCGCTAAAATAATTTTCTCTAAATTTAATATGGAACATCTGATTTTACCTTGTTATCAGCGAGGCGAAGCCGAGCCTACCTAACAAAGACAACATTTAAAAATAAATTATCTCACCCTATGATATGCCCGCGTGGTCTAACGGCTATGACGCTAGCCTGTCGCGCTGGAAACCCGGGTCCGACTCCCGGCGCGGGCGTTTCCATAATTTTATATAATTCCACTCTCAGTTAAATAATGGGAATATTTAGTTTTCTTAAAAAATTTGGAAAAAAGGAAGAAATTGAAAAAGTTATTTTAGAGAAGCTGGTTTTTTCTGAAATTGAAAACTGGATGGATAAAAAGAGGGTTGAAAACGAAGCCAAAGAGAATGAAATTCTAATTCTTGTTAAAGGAAAGATTAAATATTTTCATGGAGACTTGGGTGGGAAAATAATCATTCTCAATGAGTTTGATGTTGAATCAAAAAATGTAGAAGATAAAATTAAAAGAGTTGTTAATGATAATAGGGCCCAATACATCGAGTCTGTTAAAAATTTTATGGCCGATCTTGAAAATATTGAAGAAACTAAATTTTCAGAGCTCACTAAAAAAATAGACAGAATCTTTTTTGATTTCAACAAAGCATCTTTTAAGAATTACGAAAGGGCAACCATTTTGATCGGGAAAGAAATGGCAAATATAAAAGATACGTTCAAAACCTTTTCTTCAGATTTACTCGAAATTTTTAATAACAACAAGGAGCTTACCGAATCGTTTCAGAGGATTGAATTGATTAAATCAAAACTAGATTCATTGGGCTCTATTGATAGAAATAAGGAAAGAATTAGTAAGGAAATTGCATCTATTAGTGAAAAAATTAATCAGATGAAGAAAGAAAATGACAGAACTTTAGATAAGATAAAGGAAATTAAGCAAAGTGCAGATTATCTAAATATGTTAGAGAGAAGAGAAAAGATAATTTTACTTGAGGAAGATTTAAAGAACAATATTTCTAGGTTAAGGCGACTTATTGATTTTAAAGCGTTGGCCAACTTTTTTCATATAAACCAAGAACAAATGTCCCTTGTGAAAAATCATCGAGAGGATTTTCATGTAAATTTTGAAAAAGATAATGGCGAGAGGATAATTGGCTTATTGGATATGTCTAAATTAAATAATGATGAAATTAAGGGGGAAATGGAAAAAATATCTTCTAAATTAGGTGAAGTTGAAAATAATAAAGAGAAAATGAAAGAGGATAAAACGAGGGAATTGTATTTTAAGATTAAAGAGATTGTTATTAAAATTGAGAGTCTGAAGATTGAGAAGATTAGAGAAGAAAAAAGAGATGAAAAGTTGAAAGCAAATGAGGAAGAATTGATGAGTTCATTAAAGCAAGAACTTGGAAAAATGAATGTTGAGCTTATGGAGGGGGATAAATATTGACATATTTGGTGCATTTATTCTTGGATTAGTAATCATGATAATGAAGTGGAAGCATTAACTTTAATCTTAACCTAAAGTTACGGCGCGGGAGTTTTTAAAATATATCTCCCCGCACAAAAATATTTTTAAACAAGCCCACTCATAATATCCTATGACCTTTGTAATATCTGCAGGATATCAACCTTGCACTTTTCCAGATAGTAAAGAATTTGGAAGATACAGAGGGCAGTAAGTTGTCATTATTTATGATTTCTCTTTAGCAATTCCGAGAGTGTGTATTCCCCAAGGGGTTATTGGAGAAAGTGAACTTGAAGGGGCAGCCAAAGAATTTGCTTTAAAACAAGTCAGGGATTCTTGTTAATTCCCTTCAGTAATTTTTTCATCAACCCGATACTCTTCCCACCTAACCCACTTACTATCAATAGCCTCCTTCAACCCTCTCTCCTGTGTTGAGAGTTTAGATTTCCCGCTCTTAACCTCAACAAACACAACCTCACTTATATTCTTCTCATCCATACCTTTAAACACAAGAAAATCAATCGGCTTCCCAAGGAACTTACACTCCGTCGGCAAATAATTAAAATTAGGAAGATACGGAGCCAATTGCTCTGAGAAATGTCCGCCAAGCACCGCGCGCGACTTAATAATAGCATCTTTACGCTGACTCGGAATCTCGCCCTGCCAATACTGCTCTTTCCTAAACGCTCCTATCTTATGACCGACTCTATAAGCAATAATCAAACCAACAAGAAAAATCAACGCAAGAAGAATTGTGACAAAGTCAAACATGATTGATTTTAGATTTCTTTGTATTTAAATTTACCTCGCTACGCTCGAAAAAATTATTAACTAAAACGCCGATAATATATTTAGCTGTTTAAGATATTATCAACATCAACCTGCGAACACAGCAAATAAGTCGGTTAGAAGGAGAGGTTAACATAAAGGGAACCTTGGTGTCCAATGGCGAACACATTAAGTCTTTAATCAAATCCTTCTTCGCCAAACTTCTTCAAAATAGATTTAACCTCATCTATTATCTTTTGCTGGGTTTTTTTGTCAGACATTCTTACAAATCGGATAAGCAGATCATGAAGGTCGGTTATATCCAGAAATTTTATCTTATAACCGTCAGCAACAAAATAGAATCTGAATTTTCCATACTTCAATTCTTTTATGACTACCCCTCCGATTTGACCAACAACTTTTCCTTTTTTTGGATTTTCCTCCAAAGAATAAATCAATTCAAAAATCTCAACAGACTCTCCTTTAAATTTTTTGTTAATTGCTTTTTCAAGGTTATTATTTATGATTACTTTTGCCATCGCTTCTTAGCTTTTTCTAGTGCTTCCTTGGCAGAAATAGTATTCTCTTCATTCATTAACAATTCCCTAATCTGAGTTTTAACGGCAGCGTTATAAATCCTTTCAATTATATCCGAGTAGGATTCACCCTTATCTCCAAATGTAGATATTTTCTCTTTCAAATCCTTTCTTATAACAATTGTTGTATTTTCCATTTTATAATAACTATAATGATTATAACTATTATATTTAAATACATTTTGGCTCGCGATTAAATAATAATACGACAGCGATAAAGGATACTGATAGGAGCTTTGGTTAATAATTAATCAATCAGTGAATTAAGGATGTAACTAAATTAATTATTATAAAATTATCTCAACACTCTCTTTTCCTTAATGGGAACTTCTCCAGTAATTGTAGTCTCATAAGCCCACTTCAATATTTTATACCCATCATCCAAGTAAGTGATTAATTCTTCTCTATCTTCAGCAATTAAAACAGAACCAATAATATAAACCGGAAAAACTAAAGTAGCCAAACTTGTAGCACACCCTAGAATCAGTCTTCTCTTTCCATTTAAACTAATTTCAACCAAATCTTTCATTTTAACACGTAAAAACTTTTATTCCTAGAATATAATTATACTCTTTTAAAGATTATTACACTAAAAGATACAATCACTTCTCCTCAAAAGAAATCTATTAACTTATTAGTTATTGTAATCCCACCTATCCTAACCCTAAACTTTCCATATTCTTGACAATGATAAACTTTACTGAAAACTTCATTTGACTTACCAATGATTCTAAATCCCATTCTTTTCAAAGTTTCTGAATTTTCATCTGACAAGGCCATCTGAGGTGCTTCAAATATCTCAGGATAAAATCCAAAGCATTTTTCAAATTCTTTTGCACCTAAATTAATATAATCTTCACTTCGAGCCTCATCAAATTCCTTGTAGGTATGATAAACTCCATGCAACACCAGAGTCTTATTCAAACTGAGGATATAATCACACCAGGTTTTGTTTTCAGCTATACTCTTATTGTTAAATAAAGGTATGACAATGAGGATATCACTTTTCTCAATCAATTCCTCACTACATCCAACCTCTGGGGAGACATCATCCAACTGTCGAGGCATAAAAAAACGAACCAACCACAAAACAAAGATAAGAACAAAAATGAATATTAAGATTATCAATAATTTCTTTAAGACTCTGTGAATCCACTTGCCCTCTTTTATCATAATCAATCTAAGAGTAATTTACTTTTAAATATTCTTCAGATACTCTCGGAAGATTTCATAACATTTTTTAACTTCATCACTTTAATTTAATGATGCACAAAAGAGTAATTAAAAAAAAGAAAATAACCTTAAATCCTAAAAAGGTAAAAATTTCTGAGGGAATAAAATTAACTCAACCTCTCGAGATAACTGTCTCGTTAGTTCAAGAAATGGGCGAGCTATATGATATTTGTCTCGAAGGGCATCCTTTTCTCCGGGATAGAAAACTAGTTGGTTTGGGAGGACTAGAAAGAACCCAAAGAACCTATGAGAAAATTTTAAGAAAAATCAAACACGAAGATTACGACCTACAATCTAATTTTGAAATAAAATTCTCTTTAGAATACTAAACATTTCCAGACTTTATCGCTAATTCTAATTGAAACATATATGTTTCAAAAAATGGATAAACATAAACTTGTATGATTTTACCTGTTAATTGCGAGCCGAAGGCGAGCTGTCTACTTTCAAAACTAATCAACCTTACAAAGAACTTTCTTCCCACCCATATATTTTTGTAGAACCTTCGGGATTGTAACACTTCCATCCTTTTGCTGATTGTTCTCAAGAATAGCAACAAGAGCTCTTCCGGTTGCAATTGCTGTATTGTTCAACGTATGCGGAACGATTCTTTCCCCTTTTAATCTTGTGGAAATCCCAAGCTTCCGCGCTTGCGCACTCGTCAGATTGCTACAGCTCCCGACTTCGATATAATCATTTTTCCTCGGCGAATAGGCTTCAACATCAATTTGTTCATATTTTAAATCACCCAAATCTCCAGAACAAATCTTCAAAACCCTTACTGGAATTTCCAATTCATTAAAGATTTCGACAGTAATTTCTTTAAGCTCTTTAAAAAACTTTTCAGAATCCTCTGGCTGACAAATAACTATCATCTCAACTTTATTGAACTGGTGCGTCCTGAACAAACCCTTCTCGTCAATTCCATGTGAACCAATTTCTTTCCTGAAACACATCGAATATGAAGTGTGTTTTATTGGAAGCTTCTTAAAATTTATATTCTGATTCACAAACCTTCCTATCAAGGAATGTTCAGATGTTCCAATCAATGACTTATCATCATTTCCAATCCTATAAATCATAACCTCTTGGTCATTCAAATCAGTAACTCGATTGATAACTTCATTATTCAACATTAACGGCGTTTCAACATAAGTGAATCCCTTGCTGACCATCTTATCTATTGCAAACCGTATTAACGCCTGATTCAACAGAGCCAAATCTCCCTGAAGATAATAAAACCCCGTTCCTGCAACTCTCGCAGAAGAATCAAAGTCCGCCAAGCCCAAACCTTCTGCTAATTCCGCATGGCTTTTAATAGGAAACGAAAACTTCCTCGGTTTTCCATACTCTTTCTCAACAACATTCTCCGAATCATCTTTTCCTAACGGAACATTTTCAGACATAATATTCGGAACAGAAGAAATCATCTCTTGCATCTTGTCTTCAAATACCTTTCTCTTAGCACCCAACTTCTCAATCTCTGCAGGAATCTTCTTTGCACTTTTAATCAATTTTTCAGCTTCACTCTTTTTTCCACCTTTCATCAACTGATTAATATTCTCAGAAATCTTATTCCTCTCTGCACGTAATTCCTCCTCCTCTTTCTTTGCCTTCTTCCACTGCTTATCAAGTTTCAAAATCTTATCTACAATAACCAATTTATCTTCCTTGAATTTCTTCTTTATATTCTCCTTAACAAGCTCCGGATTCTCTCTAAGCAATTTTATGTCAATCATTTAATCACAAAGCGATAATTATATTTAAATCTATTGAACAAAAGAAAGAGCAACAGAAACTACCAATCCTATTAACGAACCAACAACAATCTGTGGAAAGGTGTGCCTACGAAGAGTGCGAGTTTTATGGTCTCCGTTGATTATAAGTAAATTGAATATGAAAAGAATTGAGACAATCGCAGACAGAGTAAATAACGTAGAAAATCCTTCAAGCATGTAGATTGAAACGGACATTGAAACAACGACCGCAGAGTGAAGGCTTGGCATCCCCCCATGTCTCATCCCTTCCGTGAGATCAAACTTTCCAGAGCGACTAGCAAGCAATACTTTCATCACAAAACTTATCAAACCAGCAACAAAAACAGAATAAACAATGTAACTAGCACCCATATTATTCAAAAGGGAAAAGCATTTTTAATCTTTCCGTTAAACAACATTTAAAAATAACAAACGCCAATCTAACCCATGGAAGGAGGAGTGGTCACAGATTTTATACTAGCTCTTAAAGAGTTTTATGGCACTTTACCTCCCATAGCTCAAACATTCATAACCCTTTTCTTATTAGTTGTAATTGTCGTTGTATACGCTACTTTCATCTGGAGGCTTCACATCTCCATGGGAACAAAGAATATTTTCTCTTTCAATCTAAATAAATACAATAACTCCGAGAGTCCTTTTCTCTCAAAACTAACTGCAAGTGGCCTATATTTCCTAGAATATATTCTCATAATTCCTTTTATAGTATTCTTTTGGTTTGCAATATTTACAGCATTCCTCATACTACTTGTTGAAGAGAGCTTTGACATAAGTGTAATTATTCTTATTTCTGCAGTTGCCGTAGCTTCTATAAGAATGGCTTGCTATATTCCAAAATATGGAGAAAATGTTGCCAAAGAACTCTCAAAGATTCTTCCAATAACGTTCCTCGGTATTGCCGTTCTGGAACCCACAATCTTCACAGATTTCTCCGGTAGACTTCTAAAAAGAATTTCCGAAATCCCAGAATTCCTCTCCGGAATATTTATGTTCTTCTTTTTCATAGTCTCCCTAGAAATACTCCTAAGATTCTTCGAGTTCCTTTTCAATCTGATGGGAATAGAAGATGTTGAAGTTCTTGAGGAAGAAGACGCACGTTGATTATTCTCTAAATATATGTTTTCAAGACTATAAATAAATATAAACCTTTAAGGCTCTTACATATTAGTGAATTAATATGAACTTAACTCAAAAGCTAAAGGGCGGAATTCTCGGACTAGGTTTATTATCGCTTACTGCATGTGATACTACTGGAGAAGTAGAATTAGCAAAAACTGAATATGAAGGACCTACAAAGATAAGACTTGTCCAAGAAGTTAGGGAGGGAGGAAGAGACAGGTATAGGCTAGAAGTTCAAGATAGTACTGGAACAGTGATAGCATACCTACGTTCGTATCAATATACAGAATCTGAACTAAAGGTTGATGGAAAAACATACGAACTAAAAGACAAGGGTTTCAGAGTTACTAAGAAATAATCAGTTATCCGCGTGATATTGACCTTTTCTAAATCTCTCTTTAAGCATCTTAATGTGTTTGTCCTTTTCTATTTTATATCCTTCTTTATCTGTCTTTATCTCTCTTAACATATGTGAAAGATACTCTCCTCCGAGGAAATGTGGCGTAAGAACGTAATCTGCACCCTTCTTGTAAAGATTCATTGCATCTTCAATATTATGCGCTCTAACAATAACAATCACTTTAGAATTTTTCTCTTTAATCGTCTCTATCAAAAGTTCATTCGTGTCAAAATTAGGAATAGTTGAAATCGCAAGTTTCAGCTTGTCTAGAGGTAAGTCTCTTAGTAGAGAATCATCATCCACGTCCCCATAAATACCAGGCACCCTCATCTTCTTAAGATCCTTAATCACTTCCGGATTGAAATCTACAACAAGGTAGTTCTTTTTTATACTCTTCAAAGAGTTCAAAATTCCAAATCCTATCCTATTGTAGCCAAAGAGTATCGAGTCAATATTTTTGTTAATCTTTTTCTTTTCCCTAAGGTTTTTCTTCTCAAAAAAATTAAGGTACTTAGAAAATATCTTGTACAAACTTCCCGAGTAAATTACCATATAAGTCGAAAGTCCAATTGTAATCAGGCTAACAAGAGTAATCAGAGATAAAATCTCATTCGTGATATGTCCAACTTTCAGACCAAGAGCCGCAGTGATTAAGGAGAACTCTCCAATTTGTGCAACCGTGAGCCCTGCAAGGAATCCTGTCTTTTTCGTAAAGCCCTCAAAACCCATAAGAGCCATAACAATTAATGGATTTCCTATAAGGATAATCATGGAAAATATAACTGCAGGCAAAATAAGGTTCCCTATGTTTCCTATTGCCATCTGCGCACCCAAAAGAAGGAAGAACGAAATTATGAAGAAATCTCTCAAAGGTCTAAGTCTCGAACTTATCTCAAGATTGTATGGAGATACAGATAAGAGAACACCCGCAATCAGAGCACCAACTTCTATCGAAAGTCCGGCATAAAGGAAAAGTGAAGCCAGACCGAGACCCCATGCTACAGAGAAAACAAACAACAACTCCTGAGATTTTGCAAAAAAGTTCTGGAATTTAGGCAGGACGAACATGCTTATTGGGGCCAAGACTGCAACAATCAAACCACCCTTAAGGAAAGTAAATCCTACGGTGGTCAAAAAGTTCCCCCCTTCTGAAAGAGAGGAGATAATTACCAATACAATTATCGCAACAAAATCCTGAACAAGAAGGAATCCTATGGATATCTTACCGTAAAGAGTGTCAAGGTCTTCTTTATCTGTGAGGAGCTTAAGAATTATAATCGTGGAGGAGAATGTTAGGGCTATCGCGATGTACAAAGAAGTTATCGGCTCAAATCCAAGAGCTATGGAAACAAAGTATCCTATTAAGGCTGTAAAGAATATTTGACCCAATCCTGTTATAAGGGAAATGCTCCCAACCTCTTTGATAACTTTTGGTGTAAGATGAAGTCCAACAACAAACAAGAGAAGAGCGATACCAATTTCCGAGAAGGTCTGAATTGTCCCGACGCCAGGAAGAATCCCTAAAAAATAAGGTCCAACAATTATTCCCGAGATTATATATCCAATTATCAATGGCTGTCTCAGTGCCCTCATCACTAAGGAGACTCCCAAAACGATAAGAATAATTATGCTAATCTGATTAAATACTTCTGTCATCTTCCTCTCTTATCATACTCAAATAAAAATACTATAAAAAGGTTTTTAAACAAACTTCAACCTTTTTATTCATGCCAAAGGCGGGTTGCTGGATCGAAAACCCACAGGAGTTTTTCAATGCCAAAAGTAAGAATCAAACTGAACAGTACAGATATAGAAATGATTAATAATATTTGTGAGTCTATTAGGGAAGTAGCGAAGAAATCTGGGATAAACATCTCTGGACCTGTTCCCCTTCCAACAAAAAGGTTAAAGATAACAACAAGAAAATCTCCTTGTGGAGACGGGACAGCGACATTCGATAATTTTGAAATGAGAATTCATCGAAGACTAATTGACCTGCCCGCAAATGAAAAAGTCCTTCATCACATCATGAAAATGCAGATTCCCAAGAGCGTCAACATTAAGATTGAAATGAAGGATTAGTTCCTGCACAGATGAAATATGTTAGTTGCTTACATGCTCTAGGAAACATTCACTTCGTTCGCCGATTCATTTAACTGCGAAATAGACTCTGCCAGATTTCTTCGTATGAAATTAATTAACACAAAATAAACATACTCTTGTGTGATTTCCCCTATTGTTTGTGAGCTACGCAAGATTAAGGATTAATCCGTTGTATAACTAAACATGATAAGGCAATCCAAATTCTTTCACAAGTGATTCGATATCTATTATCCCCTTTTCATCGCATCTAAACATATGAATTTCTGTTGGGTCTTCTGTTTTTCTGCTCGGTGCGTTCAGAATATCTATCATTTTTGTTAGCGACCCCTTATAATATTTCAAACCTTCTGCAAGCAAATCAATTGAGGGTTTATGAAAATTAAGAATTCTTTTAAGCATTTTAAAACGATAACCTTCTGTTTCATCACAAAATTTGCCAACGCTTCCTTCATCATAAGTTCCATCTCCTCTTCTTTTAAAAACAGTTTCTATTACTGGCTCGAATAAAGGATGATTTGATTCCATTCTTCTTTCTTGGGAAATCACTTTACTAACATCATAATATGAGAGATGACCTTCCTTAAGTGCTTTCTGGATTTCAACTAATTTTGGAAGCACATCTTCTTTAGATACGTCTCTTCTGATGCCAAAAAAATCTTTTCTTCCTCGGTCATACGGATTGATAATCTTTACTAAATCAAGGATTTCTTTCCGGGGGTATGAACTTAAAATTTGAACAACTTCAAGGGAGGAAGATTCTTCTAGAATTTTCATGAATCCAAGAATATCAAGATAGTCATAATCTTCGTAAAATTTTCTAAACTCCTCGAGGTGATTCCTAAAAACAGTTTGCCCTTCCTTTGTCTTACCTTTCCCTAAGAGATCATAAGCAGCCAGTTCTATTTTTTTATCATGAATTAATTCATGCAAATACCTTTTTGCATCTTCCTCTCTAATTAAGTCTGGGTAAAGAAAAAGAGGGTCTTTGTTTCCTCCAAGCATAGCATCTTTTATAGCAGTAACATCAATCTTCGGAAGTTGACTTTTTGGCTCGTCTTTAGGAGTTTTCACAACAGATTCAAGAGCATCTTTCTTTGGTACAGAAGAAATTCCCTTCTCTTTTCCATTGGATTTTTCACCAATGTATTTTAGCTCTTCTAATAAATATGCTTTCCTCTCTTCAAGAAAAGACAAAGCAAGCTCTTTTATGCTGTCTGAGGTTTCTTCATCAAGATTCGGTGGAAGCAGAAGCGCCTGACGAATCTCTGCAATTCTCCGTGCTGGAATCAATCTTCTTTCTCCAAAATCAAAAACAAGTTCACTTAATTTTGACACGGCGGAATGTAATTGTTGCTCATCCATTTCTTTAATACATAAAGAAGATTTTTATAGATTTCGCAATTTTCAAAATATACTTCTTAGAAGATATCTATTTTTAAAGTATAACAGATTTTTTGGTAAAATGGAACAATACCCTAAACTTCTTAAGGATTCTTTAGGCAAGGGAGAGGTCCAATTTGAACCGAGAACCCAAGAATTTTATAAGAGTTTAGATTTTTAGTAGAATTAATCTTGAAATCTTAAAAATTTCTTGAACCATATAATTATTTTTTCTATAAAATTACTTTTTGGTTTGGAGATTGTATCTTCTTTATCAAGAGAGGAATTTTCAGAGGAATCTATCTTCTCGAATGATTGGATATGTTCCTGGACTATAGAGAAATCATTAATTTCATGTACAAAGACTTTACCTGAGAGATTTATTATGCCCCCCGACAAAGGTTCTCCATCTGGATTAAAATCGTCATAGGTGATTATTTCAGGACCTTCTGTGATGGACTGTGCTTCTTCGTCTAAACCTTCTAACAAAGAGATTAGATGTTGTTCATTAATATAATTCCAGGGATAGCTGGCAGTTCTCATTTTACTTCTTTCAGAAGAACTATAATAATTGTTTAGAGTGCAACCTTGAAGACATATTGTATCCCCTATACAATCAGTACCTATGTTTACACCTGAGCTAGTAGGAATGCATTTGGTTCCATAGTAGGGTTCATTCCCTTCTGGCCAGTACCATATACAAAAGTTGCCGTTCCAAAATGTCCCATCTCCATCAGAATCACTACAAGTTTCCCTCTCCTCTATAGAAGTACACAATTCTACTCTATTTATACAGCCAGTTTCTCCCAATACTCCATGATCGCCTAACCAAAAGCAAGGGATTCCTTCATTTTTTTTATTATAACATGATATGCTATCTTGAGCATCATTACAAATTCCTTGAATTAAATTTTCAACAGGTAAAGGAGAACCACTGCACCATTTAGAGCATGCGGATGTGGAAGAGGCAAGATCACAATTTATAGCACTTGGGGGCCAATCATTAACGCCATATGTGGTGTACTCATCATACAATCCTCCAAAAGAATGACCCCATTCATGGAGTAAAACATGTCTTGCATAATCAAGACTAAATTTGTCTGCTATAACTGCCCAGCCATATGCAGGAGAACCTAATATTGCGTAAGAATTTATTTCGTTGCTTTTGACCAAAGTGATTTCCTGTTTTTTTTCAAAAACAGGACATTGACTAAAAAGAGATCTTCTTGACTCTGCAAAAGTATCTGAATTATATGGGAGAGTTTCATTTATGTACCAAATATTGAAACTGTCTTGATAATCTCTAAAGGGAGGTTCTGAAAGAAGTCCCGTATTAAGCTCGGAACCATCTCCTTCAATATTAATAAGTTCTTGGACTAACTCTGAGAAAATATCAGTTGAAGGATAGTTTAAACCCGCAAAGATTACATTCACACGCGTTGTATCTTCTAAATCATTAAGGTTTCCTATTGCTTCTAAACACTTGTTACTTGTGCAGGCGCTAGCAGGATCTTCTAGACAATCCCATTCGTTACTATTACAGGTACAATCCACAATTTTCTCCCCGTTGGGGCATCTATACATGAGATTATAATCTCCACCATCTCGGCAAGAAACACATTCATAGATTTTACAACCCCCGGGGGCATATTCCTCTGTGTTGAAAAGTTTTTCGCCCCTTTCTTCATCACATACTGGAACATTGCAAATAATCTCATAAGGGGCACATTCATAGATAGGACATTCAAAAGAATCTCTCCTTCCAGTGTCCACTAATTCTTCATAATCCCCACAGGTTATAAGTTCACAAGACTGTGCTTGAGCTATAGAAAAATTTTCCTGAGTATAAAATAAAAAGATTAAAAATAAAAATAAAAATATCTTTTTTGAACACATGTGTTAGAAAATAGATTTAGTATATATATATATATATATATATATTTTGTTTTCAGGCTTTGGTGAATTCCCATAATCACCAAAACTCTAATAGAAAAGCCTTAAAAAGTTTATAAGGGCTTATTAATCTCGTGCCCCAATCGCATAAGGGTATTGCACGAGATTGGAAACGGGAAGAACCTAGGTTCTTCTACGGTAACATCTCCTAGAGATGTCTGCTTCGCAGATATAAAAGACCGAAGATCTCGGCCCGCAAGGGCATCCAGGTTCGAGTCCTGGTTGGGGCGTGTATCTACATTTTAAAGAAAACAATAACTTTATAAATAAGTAGGTATAATAATTCTCATGGTAGAAATTAAGGAAATCAGAAGAGGAAAGAAAAATTATTACTATCTTGTGCACAGCTACAGAGAAGGGAAATCTGTAAAGAAAAAGCAGTTTTATTTAGGTGAAGCCATCCCAAAAAACATTGAGGAAAAGAAGAAGAGTTTTATGAGGGAATTCTACAAAGGAAAATTCTTAGGGAACTTAGACAAGGTAAAAAGGAAATTCAACGCAGAATATAAGGCAATGCCCATCTCTGCAAAAGAAAAAGCTAAGAACAATTTCGCAGTTAAATTTACATACAACACACAGAGGATAGAAGGAAGCACGCTTTCCTTAAAAGATACAGCCAAACTTCTTGATGAGGGAATAACCCCCAACTCCCGACCTTTAAGAGATGTTAAGGAAGCTGAAGCACACAAAAAAGTATTTTTTGATATGCTAGACTATGGGGGAGATTTGAATATGCAAATTATTTTGAGATGGCATTTGGAACTGATGAAAGATACTGCCAACGATATAGCCGGAAAGACGAGAACACATGACGTTGCAATATCTCAATCGAAATTCAAACCGCCAATACATCTAGAAGTTGACACCCTGCTGAGAGAATTTTTTGAATGGTATAACAAAGAAAAGAAGAGTATTCACCCTGTGGAACTAGCGGCATTAGCTCACCTTAAGTTTGTAACTATTCACCCTTTCTCAGATGAGAACGGAAGAATATCAAGATTAATGATGAACTTTGTTCTGAAAAAATTTAACTTCCCCCTGTTAGACATTCAATACACAAAAAGATCTAGTTACTACAATGCACTGGAAAGAGCCCAGGTGAACAAAGATGACAACATCTTCATCCAATGGTTTTTTAGAAGATATTTGGGAGAATATAAGAAATATTTAAGATAAAACTAGGGACTCAAACAAAAACTTTTAGGGCTGGTTGGGGCGTTTTAATTAATAAAATGGTGAAAGAAAATAAAAAAGAGGTTGGGAAGAAGAGTTTTTCTAAGAGTAAGAAGAGGGCTGGGAAGAGAAAGAGTGTGGCTGTTAAGT
>JAHJRR010000082.1 GCA_018830685.1 Nanobdellota archaeon | reverse complement strand
GGAAAAATCCGGGTTCAATTGGACTGAGAAAAAGAGGTAACCAAAAGACACAAGGGGACTGGAGGTGAAATGTGCACACTTTTTCAGATAATTCATTTAGTTGGAACTTTGTGGTATCTCCGATGGCTCGGAGATACTGTTTTGAGAAAAACATTTATAAACTATAAAATTCTTAGTCTAGAATTAAAGAGGTTGAAGATGAAAGATAAAATTTTAAGAGGTTTTGTTTTTGTAACTTTTTTGTTAGCGGTTGTTCTGTTTTCGGGAATGGTTTCTGCTACACTTAATGTTACTGCCGTTGTTGCTAATTCGAACTCATCTGTTCTATATGATGAAGGACACTTTACAATTAATTGGACTGCTGGTGAAGGAAGCGATGCTGCAGCTAACCATACTATTTATTTGTGGATGAATGGTAACGTGGTGAGTGTTACAACTAATGCAAACACAACTGCAGTAGGATACACTTTTACAAATTCTACAGAAGCAAATTATACTTTCACTGTCGAACCGGTAAATGGAACAGGGGTGTCTGGAACAAATTCGACTAATGTTTCGATGTGGGTTGATTCAACAAGTCCTGGGATGACTATCGCTGTACCTGCAACAGGATGGAAAGGGGGTAGTCTCACACTTCACGCTAATTCTACAGATGCATTGAGTAATGTTACTGGTTCCACCATTTCTTATGGGTTCTCAAATTCTACAGGGAACTTTTCAATAACTACTCCTGGAACTTGTGCTTGGGCGGGTGTAACAGCTACGGGATACAATTGCTCTTTGACATTTACTACTTCTGGTTTAGCGGATGGAAATTATACTCTTTGGTTTAACTCTACTGACGATGCAGGAAATTTGGGATATGCTGATGTTGCGATAGGTGTAGATAATACAGTACCGACAGTTAGCGTTTCCAAGTCTACTTCTGCGACGTCATCAGTCACTGTGGATTATTCATGTACAGATACTGGAAGTGGAGTTGCCACATGTGCTCTTTCCAGTTCTTCAGGAACATTTTCAGGGAATAAAGTTAGTGGATTAACCTGCGGGACTAGTTATGATATTACAATTACCTCTACTGATGGATTGGCAAACAGTGGTACTTCTACTGTGTCAATGTCTACAAGTGGCTGTTCTAATAATGCTGGAGGGTCTTCTGGAACGACAACAGTATCAACGAGTAGGAGTGATTATTCTTTTGATAAAATTGTTCCTGGTGTTGCTTCTGTTGTGAGAAATTTTGCTACTGATGTTGGTGTAAAAGAAATAAATATAAATGTTAATAGTGAAGTAGAGAATGTTAAGGTTAATGTTATAAAATATGGTGAGAAACCTTCTTCTGTGTCTACAGCCAAAACTGGAAAGACTTACCAATATATTCAAATAAGTACTGAGAACCTTGCAGATAAGTTAAATAAAGCAACTGTTCAGTTTAGAGCAGAGAAGACTTGGGTTGTTAGTAATAGTTTAACTAAAGATAAAGTTGGTGTTTTCAGATTTAATGAAGCAACAAACGTCTGGGATGAGTTGTCTGCTACAGCTTCTGGGGAAGATGCAACGTATTACTATTATACTGTTGATTTGACTGGATTTAGTTATTTTGCAATCTCTGAGAAGGCTGTTGTAGATAGTAATGGAGGGGATACTAGTAATGCTAGTCGTGGAGAGGATACTGGTGGCAATGATGATTCTGGAAGTTTAGTATGGTTGTGGATTCTTATAGGGGTTCTTGTTGTGGTTGTGGTTGGCTTTGGTGCTAATAAGATGAGGAAGTAGTTTGATAATTCTTAAAAACCTAAGTTGTTTTTGATTCTTGTATGGATAAAATAGATTTGTTAAAAGAGGTTGAGGATAGATGTAAGAGTGCTAATTTGCCTTTGAAAGAGTGGGCTACCAATCTTGTTTTTGGTAAGGGGAATCCTTCTGCGAGGATTGTTTTTGTTGGAGAGGCCGCAGGAAGAAATGAGGACTTGCAGGGAGTGCCTTTTGTGGGTGCTGCAGGGAAGAATTTGGATAAGTTACTATCCTCTGTAGGGTTAAGTTTAGATGATGTGTATGTTGCTAATATACTCAAATACAGGCCTCCTGAGAACAGAGATCCTTCCCCCGAGGAGATTAGGGCTCATACGCCTTGGTTGGTTGAGCAAGTGAAGGTTATTCAGCCTAGTGTTATTTGTTCTTTAGGAAATTATGCTACAAAGTTTTTCCTTTCTGGGGGAAATGTTGATTCTATGAAGAATATGCCCGGGATAACGCAGGTACATGGGAAAGTTAGAATAATTGATTTTATGGGTTTGAGAATTAAACTTATTCCTTTATTTCATCCTGCAGCGATAATTTACAATCGAAGTTTAATTGACTCGTGGGAGAGTGATATGGAGATTGTTAAATCTGAAATTAATCAGAGGACTTTGTAGAATTCTTTGTTCTTACAAATTTATAATGTGCGTCTTTTGTTTCCTTTTTGCATTTTGAACAGGATTCCTTTAGAGTGTATTTTTTGCATTCGGGGCATTTTTTTAGTTTAGACATGGAATCTTGAAAACAATTTATTTTAAATACCTTTATTCTTATTCTTTTTTATGTGGTTTGGTATAAGCGGTTCTTGGAGATATGAATTTCAGGAACTGACGAGAGATGTTGAAACTGCAGTTGAGAGTATCCTTGGGATAGATTGCGGAATCATAACTGGTGGGGCTCTTGGTGTCGACTACATTGCTACTGATGCTATTGTTGATTTTCTTGGAGAAAATATTTTGGGAAGGTTGAGATTATATTTACCTATTCCTTTAAAAAAATATTTGGAGTATCTTGAGAAGAGAGTTTTAGAAGGTAAAGTTACTAAAAGAAGAGTAGATGCTCTATCTGAACAGTTGAGGGGAATTCAGGAAACTTGTCCAGATTGTATAAGGGATAATTGGGGATTTGAAGAGGTCAACAAGAAAAGTTATTATTCTCGGATTGATAAGATTGTCGGAGATATCGATGGACTTTATGCATTTCAGGTTAATGATTCTGAAGGGGTTCAATATTCAGTAAATTTAGCACGAGAGCAAGAGAAATCTGTTTTTTTAAAATCTTATCGGATTTAGTTCAACTTAAGTTTAGGATATATTCTTTGAGATGTGGATGGAATGAGGTTGTGAAATGGCTTTCCAATTCATCTGGCTTCACCCATTTTAATTCTTTTAACTCTCCCCCTACTTTTTCTTCTCCACCGATACTTTCACATAAAAAATAGATTGCTACTAAATCCTTTTTCTCGGGATATGTTTTAGCAAAAATTGTACCTAAATTTTTCACATCCAAGTTTGTTTCTTCCTTTATTTCTCTTTTTATTGCTTCTTCTAGCTCTTCCCCTTTTTCAGGTTTTCCTCCAGGAAAGCACCAAGAGAGTTGAGGTATGTGGGGATCCTTTTCTCTTCTGCCAATAAGAATTCTTCTTTCTTTTGGGTCAAAAATTATTCCGAGAATGATTACATTAAATTGGTTTATGGGGTTCTTGCTTTCCATATCTTTTGAAAAAAAACTTTGTTTTTAAGCTTTGTGATGTTAGATTTCAAAAAGAATTATTCCTTTTGCCTGTTTTTTACTTCTGGAGAATACTAACTAGTTCTTCTCTTTTTGAGATATTATCAGGCCATTTTTTTTGGCTTCTTTTTCCAATTCTGTGAATGTTTCTTTGAATGCTTGGTCTGCCTTTTTTATGTCGTTGGATTCTATCTTAATAGAGTATTTTCCTGCAGAAATATATTTTGCTTCCGCATTTTTTATTTTCTCAAAAAGTTTCTTTATTAGTTCGATTCCGTTTGGTTCTTCTGTAGAGAGTGAGATTTCTTTTTTTATTGTGGACGTTTTCTTTTTTTGAGAGCTTAGTATTTTTAGGACTTTCTCTGAATTTTCTTTTCCAATGAGTAGTTCAAGTTCTTTAGGATTTTCTTTAGCTTCTTGTAGGAAGTTGTAGAGTGAGTTTTCTTTTTGGATTTCTTTAACTATTTCCTCTACTTTATCCCCCATGACACTTTTGAGAATGCTTCGATAGCTTTTTTCTTGTTTTCCTTTTTCTTTTAGCTCTTGTTGTTCTTTTGGTGTTACTCTCCTTAATGAGAGGTCGATTCTATTTCCAGAAATTCTTAATATCTTGCAGATTATTTTTTTCTTTGGAATAATATAATCTCTTATGTTTCGAATTCTTCCTGGAGCTACTTCGCTAAATGTAAGAGTTCCTTCTAATTCACCTTGTTCTGTTTCAATTGTCACGAAGACGTTTGTTCCAATGATTCTGTCAACTGTGCAGAGAACAAGGTCTCCTTCTTCTAGATTAATTGTCATGAAGATATGTAATGAGGTGCATTTTTAAGAGTTGTGATTAAGCAGAATAAGTTTTTAGTTATATCTTAACCATTTCAATTTCGAGATTCTTTTGGAGTGCTTCTAAGAACTTTTCTTCGTTTTCTTTCTTGACGATACAGCCCGCAGCCATTTCGTGTCCGCCGGTTTCTCCTCCGACTTCGTTTATTACATTTTCCATAATTTCTCTAAGATTTCTTCCGTTGCTTACTCTTCCGCACATTCTTGCAGAGACTTTTACTTTGTCTTCGTAATATGCCATTGTTATCATTATTGTTCCTTCTTGATATAGTGAGGAGTTTGAGAGGATGCTCGCGATTGTTCCTGTGATAGTGTCCATGATATTGTTTTTGGCATTTATGATTACAAACCCTTTCCCTTCAATTTTTTCTGCTTTTGATGCAAAGTTTAGACCTGAAATTAAGTGTTGCTTGTATCTCGCGTGTATTTCCTCAGCTTTCTTTTTTGCTTCAGCTAGTTCCATACAGAGTCCTATTGCAGTATCGCTTCGCCCTAATCTAGAGCAAGCATTTATCATTGCACTCATTTCTCTTGCGTCTTCTAGTTTGCTGAAGAATTTCAGAAGGTAAATATTTCCGATAATATCATTCTCATTTGTTTTAGGATTTCTTAGCATTATTGAGGTTGTGAGTTTTCTCATTTCTCCCTCGTTGAGTTCTATGATGCTTTTGTATTTCCCGTTTTCAGGATTTATTCCAGATTCTCTTAGAATGTCTATGACGCCTTTTGAATCTCCCGTAACCCCTGGGATGAATGGATTTGAGTTGTATTCAAGGATTCTGTTTAAAGGTCTTGTCGAAGGATAAATCATAAGTCCTTGTTTGATATTTACATCGTCGTCTTTAAGAAATTCTGAATCTAGTTCTTTGATTGCGCCTTCCATGAAATCTCCAATCATTCCTAATATTGCTAGTTTTAGGAGATCTTTGTTTCTTGAATCAAGTTCTTTGCAGAAAAGATAGACTAAGCCAGCGCCACTGAATTTTTCTTTTCCGTTGAACCAAGGGTTTACCATTTCCACTCCTTCTGGGACTTCCTGACTAACTTCGTGATGATCGATTATGAATACGTCTTTGAGATTGTTTTTCCCTATTATGTCAAGACTGCCTGAGGCGAGATCTGTGAAAATTATTATTTTGTCTTTTGGAAGTGTTTCTATGAACGTTTCTTCAAGGGATTTTATTATTTTTACTGAGAATCTTTTGTCTAATCTTTTTAGGGCTTTGATCATGACTGTTGCGGAAGTTATGCCATCTGTGTCAAAGTGGCTTATGAGAAGAATGTCTCTACTTTCTGTTTTTTCAAGAAAACTTTTTGCAGTCCTTGCAATACTTTCTTTTAATGAAATTCCCTCTTTTCCCATTTTAAATTAATCCCAAAGAATTTAAGCAACTTTATGGTATTTCTTCATTATTCTTAGTCTGGAAGCGATCCGATCTCTTTCCCTCATAGCTCTCTTATCTTGTTTGTTGTTTTCAAAGTGGCTTCTTAGCTTACCGAGTTTTTCTTCAATGTTTTTTACATCAGGAATGACGTACGTTCCTTTTTCTTTGAGTATTTTTGATAGCTTTTTTCCGTGTTCCTTGGGGTGAATGTTTTCTTTTCTTAGGGCTTCGCCTATCTTTTCGCTTGTTAGACCTTTTTTTGCTAGCTCAAGAACTTTGCTTTCAAATTCTTTATCTGAGAGTTTCTTTGTAGCAGGCTTTTCTTTCTTCTTTTCTTCTGATTTTTTTGGCATCTTATTAGATGAGGAAATTTGTTTTTAAACTTTGCGTGTGGTTAG
>JAHJRR010000081.1 GCA_018830685.1 Nanobdellota archaeon | reverse complement strand
TCTTCAGTAAGTTGAGTATCTTCAAAATCTTCCTGTAATTTATTCACCTGAATTTGGAGTTTTTCCAATCTTTCCATTATTTCTTTTTGGTTTATTTGCATTTCCATAAGTCCATCATCTCTCTAAATTTTATAAATCTTCTGTTTAGTAAGAAGTTCGTTGCACTTACCTTTCAGGAAACAGAAAGATTCTCGCTCACCTCGTTCGCTTGATTTACTTTGCTCAGTTCCAGACATTCATCAAGGAACTTCGCTTAAAATTTGTTAAGTCAAAATAAACACAAACCCATATGATTTTACTTGTTAATTGCGAGCCGTAGGCGAGCTCCCCTCTCCCAAAAAATCCTAAACCCCAAAACCTTCACTAGGACTCATCAAATCTGCCTTCGCTGCAACACTTCTAACACGACTCTTCTTATCGCTCTCGTTCTCAAGCTCTCCAGTCCACCATTCTAATTCTGGAACGTCCGCCTTAATCCCTCTTGCTTTAACATACTCTCTAGCAAGAATATAGAAAATAACTCCTAGACTTTTTGGGCTTTTATTGTTTCCAATTATAACATTGTTAGCTCCTTTAGAGAAATTATTGGTGTCGCAAATCATCAAAACTTTCTTATGAACTTGAAGTGTATCATTCAATGCGTTCTTGTCAACCCAATGGTCTGTAATAATTGTCAGCTCATTTTCAAAGAAATCAGGCAGAGACTTGTTAGTTAGAATCCCTGCAGGATACTTTTTTGCGAAAACTCTAATGCCTGTAAGCTCACCGAACTTCTTAACAGCTCTCCAACCCGCCTCTCTCTTGCAAACAAGGATAACATCTTCTGGGGCAAATTTGTTCAAAAAATCAACACTCTCTTTTATCTTCTCGTCAATTAAATCAGTATTAAAAATAGCTAATCCGTCAGCTCTTCTCCTGTAAACAAATGGCTTCATATTCGGAGTCACAACTTTTGTCCCAAGATAGATACCTGCCTTAACATACTCATCAAGAGATATCAACATATCCTTCTTCTTTATCTTAACTTGCTCCTTCAAATCTTCAGAACTAATTTCTCCCTCCGAAAGTTTCTCCTTAAGTTTTCTAGCTTTCTCAAGCAAAGCTTTCTTTTTATCTACAATATCTTTTTCATCGATAGTAGATTCTGCTTTGGCTTCATTTTCTAAATCAGTGTCATCCTTAGCAGGTTTCTTCGAAGCCTTCTTAATCTTTCCCTCAATTTTCTCTTCTACCTCTTCAACAATTTCCTTGAGAGCTTCCTCGCCCTTCTGAACTTCTTCTTTAATTTTATCGATTACTCCGACCATAAGAATTCACAGAGAATCTTGTTTAAAAAGGTTTTCTATCGCCCAAATCCTTTCTCAATCTCAATCAATCTTTTTATTTTTGCCTCTCTTTCTTTCCCTGTAATCCCACACTTAAGAAAATCTGCACCAAAGCCAAAGGCTAAATCTGCAAGAATGCTTTCCTCTGTCTCCCCACTTCTATGGGAAAACACAAGTTTTATTCCATTCTTTTTTGCAAGCTCACAGACTCTTTGAACTTCCATAAGAGAACCTGTCTGATTCGGCTTAATTATGATAGCGTTAACACTCTTCTCTTTTATTGCCTTTCCAAGTCTCTTATAATTTGTAACAATTAAATCATCACCTACAATAAGTGTCTTAGGAAATTTCTTAAGAAGTTGAGCAAAACTCTCAAAGTCATTCTCGTCAAACGGATCCTCGACGTAAAATAAATTAAAATTCCTTATCAAATTAGAAATATAGATTAGTTGTTCCTCTTCAGTTCTCTTGAACATGGGATTCTCATAATGGTACTTTCTTCTCTTGAAAAATCCGGAGGATGCAACATCAGTTCCCAGAGGAATTCCTGTCTCTCGAAGAACATCAAAAATCTCCTTGTCATTCAACGAGGTCTCCCAAGCATCTTCATCACTTTTTTTATCGGAAAATTTATCATCCTTCTTTTTCAAAAGACGTGACAGCTCTTTCTTAGCATCCTTATTTTTTTCTTGAGACTTTTTTACACTTTTTTCGTCAGGTATTAATAAAAATTCTTGAAAATCTGGTTTTTTCTTTCCCTGAGAGTGTTTTCCTCCACCAATAGCGTTTCCAACAAATCTGGGAAATTTTTTCGCACGAGGATTAATCAATTCCCAAATTTCTTTTTTCTGTTCACTAGCAAGAGCTTTTAAAATAGCGGATTCCAGAGCAAATAAACTGTTAGCACCAATATGCCTATCGACAGTATCTTCAACTCGCCTCAAATCAGAAAAATTATCAATGTTCTCTTCAGAAAAATAATCACTGAATTTATTCAGCGTTTCAATATCGCCATCCAAATTTTTTCGATACGGCGTAGATTCAAACTTTCCTGTAGACTTTCCCGTCGGAGAACTCGCCGAAAAAACACCCACGTTCGTCTCAATCGAAACAAGAATTGTCTTATCTTTTCTAGAATCAAAAATGCTCTTTGAAAAAACTTTACTAACGACAACCATCTTTGGAAAAAAGGATTAAGGTATATAAATCTTAAGATGCTCTGGAGCGTTAAATTTTCGGGGGCTACACAAGATAACTCTTATATATTTCAAAAAATACGTTTAAAATAATGCAATCTAAAATCAAAATAAAAGAAACAGCACTTCTCATAGTTGATATTACTAATAGTTGCTGTCACCCAAAATGCGAAATAAATAAATGGAACATCTCTTTTAATAAAATTAGGAAAATGATTCCCAAACTCAAAAATTTTATCTCACAATATAGG
>JAHJRR010000080.1 GCA_018830685.1 Nanobdellota archaeon | reverse complement strand
GCCTGCTTCGCCAGAACATGTTCCTGCAGACCTAAAAGAAAATTTTGTTAATGCTGGAAAATTGGATATGAAGTATGTTATTTGGTACAGAGATCTTTTAGTTCTACACAAGAGTATTGCTCATGGAGAGGTTAAGGATTTGAAAGGTGTTGAAATAGATGCATGGCAAAAACGTGCAGAAGATTTCTTGATGGTTATGGCCAAGTTGGTTGATGATTTAATAGAATAGTTTTTCTGGGAGAAATTTAGGCAGCTAGAGCATGTTCTGCTGGTTCTTCCGTTTTTACTTCAGGGAATTTTGAGGCTAGTTCCCCTAATTCATTTTTCATATTTACCACTGTTACGTTTTTACACAATATATCAAATTTGTAACCTGTAAGCTTTTGTACCAGATTTGTTAGATTTCCATATTTTTTAAAAGTTTCTTCTGCTTCGGTTATCTGCTCGGGATTACTTGCTTCGAGTTCTCTTCCTTTGAGGATGTGATCTGCTTTAACCATTTTCGCGATTATACCCTCATAAGATTCGCTAAAATCTTTAAGATATTGAGTAATCCTTGCAGACTCGTCTCCACCTAAATCAGATAAAATATCAGAATACCATCCGGATAAATCTGAGGGACTATATCCTCCTTGTGCTTCTCCAAATTTTCCAGAATAAATCTCTGTTGCAGTTTGAATTCCTTTCTCAGAAGCTTGTGTTCCTCTTATAAATCCCTCTGCCTCTTCACCAAGGTTTAACCCACCTTTCCCAGCAAGAAGTTCTAGAGAACTTCGTGCACTTTGTTCATCTTTTTGATTCAAGAATCGCGCTGCTAAAGCTCCGTATTGATATTTTTCAAAAGTGGAATAATCTGGTGTTTGTTCTTGTTCTGTCATTTTAATTTCTAGTATTTTAAGGAGCCAGACATTTATAAACCTTTCTAGTTGTTACCATTGTCTAGTGATGTGAATTATCACTTGGAGATTTCTGATAGAATTCTTATCTTACAAGGTATTTTTGATTTTACCTTTTTTATAACGCTTCTTGTGAATCTTGAAGCCTTCTCATTGGGTACGGCGATTATTAGAATTTTTGCATTTTTCTTGACTATTGCTGCTTTTCCAGAAGGTCTGCCGAATGAGAGTTGCATTCCTGTTTGCATTCGGTCAGAACCCGCTCCGGTAAGCATTTTGTTTTCTCTCTGAATGTGATGGGGATATATGATTATTCTGAAGTAATATTGTCCTAATAGTTCTTTATCCAGTTGTTTGTTCAGGTACTGTCTGCAAGCTTCCAGTGCATTGTGTCTAATTTGGGCATCTTCGTCGGAGACAACCGTTAGTACATAGGGGAGTTTTCCACTAGCTAGAAGGCTACTTGAACCCATTGTGAATTTAACGATTTTTTGAGGAGGAACTGTCTTAACGTAAGATTTTCCCTTTTTCTTACTAACTCTTGTGAATGGAACGACCTTCCTCTTTGTGTATGCTGATGCTTTTCTTAGTCCTGCCATTGCCATTGCGCATAGGCTTCGCGGGCGCGGCTTTCAGCCGAGCTCGGAGACCTACTTCGTATCCCTCCCTTCATTTATTTCAACCTCTGTTGTGACCGCCTGCCCTGGTAGACCTTTTTCAAAGATTGCTCTGACAAGTCCATTGTTTCCGTGTGCGGATGATATTTTTCCTTCAATCTTTTTTCCTGCGGGAGATGTCCAAATAACTACTTTCCCTACAAACTTCTCTGCGTCTCCACGTTTCTTTACTTTTGGAATCTCGATTAAGAAGTGTCTTTCGTGAATTGTTTTCCTTCCACGTCTGAATTGTATAACCTTTCCATTGACCATGATATTTAATTGAGAAACTGGTTTTTAAAGATTGCTGATGGTTAACTTAACAGATGAAGAGAGAAAGATTTTAGAAGAAAGCAGGAATGGGTTTGAGACATGGGTATTTTCTGAAACAGTAAAAGATTCAGATATCTTTAATATATAGATGAGTCTGAAATAACTTCTTAGAGAAATTATGATTATGGTATATCGCGATAAAGTTTAAAGAAAATATCGAATATTGTTAGAGAGAAGAATTGCGACAGACACAATTGTATAAGAATCTTAAAATCCAATTTGAGTTATATAGAGAACATAAAGAAATTTTGGAAAGATAATTTTATTTCTTTAAAAAAAATTACAAAACAATCTCGAACTCTCCGATTTCTTTTTTGATTACTTCAAACACCTTGGGATTAATCTCAAGGGTTTTTTTCGCTTTCTGTTGTTCAATACATTCGGAAACTTCTTTCGTGTTTGAGTTTTCAATCTTATTAGTTATTTTTTTTATATTGCTTCCCATGAAAAGGAAGTTCTCGCCATTGCAGTTCAAGAATTCTGCAAAAACAGGTTTTCTGGTTTTGGGGTCTTTATATTTTAATCTCATTCTCCCTTTTTCTGTATTAGCAAGGTCTGCTCTCTGTGAATAATCTACTAGGTCGCTCGTTAACATTGCAGCGTTCTTTCTCGTTTCGTGAATTTTGTGCGAGTTTAATTTTCCTTTTTTAAATTCAGATTTTGATTTGATAACTTCATCAAGAATTCTTCGGTCGTGTTGTGTGAATTTTCCTTCTTTCACAAGCTTGTCAAATTCAACAAGTGTTGCTGTCTGCGACTTTTTTCCGGTGATTGCTTCGAGCAAACCGAAAACATCCTTATAAACTTGTTCGACGGTTTTCTCCTGCATCCTCTTTTCTATTTGCTCCCTTAATTCCTTCAGTCTCTTGAGATAATCTTCAGTGTTTGTCATTAATTTATCGAGTTTCGTTCCGGTTATTTCTTTAAGCTTTTCATGTTCGTAATCCTTATATAAACTGACAATTTCCTCGAGGATTTGAATATATTTTACCTCAAGCATTTTTTCTTTATCTACGAATATTTTTTTCATTTCACTGAGAGTTTGTTTTGGCGTTGGTGGTGGAAGACCGTAGAGCATAAGAAGTGCCTGGCTTGGAGTTAGAACACCCCAATAGATGTCATGAACAAGTATATCCATAAGGGTTGCCTTTGCCCTCTTTATTGTTTTGTCTCCCATAGACATAAACATGTCAATTGCTTCAGGACTTGGTTTCAAACGCCCCATTTTAAGGAGAGCTTTCCAAGGAAGGAAGGTTCCCTTATCGTATAATGGAACACCATCTCGAATAAACGTAAACATAACGGGATGGGCATCCTTAACAGATTCCCAGAAATCCGTAAGAAGATATATCTGAACATTTAGAACGTTTTTCTTTACTCCGGCTATTGCTGTTGCTTCTGCGATGTACTGGTGTATCATCCCCCTAAGTCTTTCCTTCAACTCTAAACGAGGCATTCTTTTAACATCGGTGTCATTAATTATAATAAAGGCGTCTACATCAGATTCCTTCGTGAATTCGCCCCTAACTAAGCTCCCTGCGATAACGTATGAAACAACATATTTATCGAATTTTTGAAGAACTAGGGACTTATGGATTTCTGCAACCCTTAAAGAAGAGAGCATCCCTTTATCGTAAAGGGGATAAGACATTCCTATTGCGTTAACCATCTCAAACTTGCTGTCCAAAGAAGTCTCCCAGACATCGACGGGGGTTTTCAGATAAACCCAAGCATTCTGTTTGGCCTTGTCCAAGTCTGCAACAATCTCTTTTTTTATTTTAGGAATGTCTTTGAATTTTTCTTCAGGGACTATGATATAAAGGTGAATCTTTTTCTGTATCCTTTTAAACTCTTCTTCAGGAATGTTCTCTCCAACATCTTCATCAATAAATAATTTGAGTGCCTGTTTTGGAAGGATTCCAATGGCGTGAATGAAGGGATATTTTTTTACTAGAATTGATTTTACTTTTTCAAGTTCTTTTT
>JAHJRR010000079.1 GCA_018830685.1 Nanobdellota archaeon | reverse complement strand
TATGGGTGATAAGGGACCTGGAGGGTTTGTATCACCAGGACAAAATTGTATGCCTATAGAAGATCCTATGGAGAGATTAAAATGTTTTGAAAGTGCTGTTGGAGAAGTTGGAGAGCACTATGGTGTTGGAGAAAGATTTGAAGGTGGTGGGAAAATAACTTGGCAGTGTAAAGAGAATAGAATACACTGGGGTCCGGATTGTGAGACATTTATGAAAGATGAGTGGCCAAAGCAAGAAAGAATGAAGATAGAAGAGGGAAATATTAGAAGGGCAGAGGAAGGAGATTGGAGAGTAAAGGAAAGAGAGTGTTCTGCAAGTTGTGATTTAGTAAATGGATGGTGGGACTTCAAAGATGGAGTATGTGTATGTAAGACTGATGAAAGAAGTAATGAACCAAGGCCTAGCGAATTTGGAAGTGATAGTTATCAGAGAGAAGATTATTCTGAAAATGAGTTTTATGATAGAGATGAGAATACTCAACCTCAATATGCGGAGGGAGAGGATCCTGAAGGGCTAGGAGATTATGATAATAACGAAGAGCCCCATAGTGATGGCACTGTTTCAAGCGATTCTGAATCTACTGATGATGGAAGTTCTGATTTAAGTAGTGATGCGAGTGCCTCCAGCGATTCTGAGTCAGCCCCTGTGACTGGAGAGACTGTTAAATGTGATAGATACTCCCATAGTAGAGGTTGGTGTTAAATTCTGAGAGAGAGTTATTCAATTAAATCAATAGAAATGTATAGTCAAATTTTATAATTCCCGCCTTCAATTTTTATGGCTTTTCCGTGAATTATTGCATCTGCTATTTTTTTTCTTGCAGAAAGGATTAACCTGTGAAAGGTTGGTTGTGAAATATTCATTTTTTTTGCACATTCTTCCTGTTCTAATCCTTCTAAATCTTTAAGCCGGACCGCTTCATATTCTTCAACGTGAAGGATGACTTCTTCTAATTCCACTAGAGGAATTCCTCGGGGTTTGAAGTAGATAATATTTGGTTTAAAGAGAACCCTTCTACATCTTCTTGGTCTTACCATAATGAATATTTATTCATATTCTATTTAAATTTTGTTAAAAAACGATTGTGCATGCGCGTCGCGAGACTCTGAATAAAAAAGAAAAAACAAGAGAAAGATTACTTAATCTCTTTAAGCCTTTTTTCTATCTCTTGCTTTTCTGATTCAAGTTCTTTGAGCTCTTCGCTAAGGATTTTCTTCTCTTCATCTTCAGTTAGGGTTACTTGTCTTCTGAATCCAAAACCTCTGCCACAACCTATTCCCAATCTTCTGCGCATTCCGTAACCACAAGGTCCTAGTCCCCTTCCAGTAAGAGGCCCCATTCCTTGAGGCCCAGTTCCGTCTTGTGCTGGCATTTTATTTTTCCTCCACGTAATTTAATTATGAATATATATTCGTAACACTATTTAAATGTTTTGGTGATTTTCTTGGGGTTAACATTTGGTTATGAGACCCGAAGGGCACGAGCGGAATGTAATGACCTCGTGAGTTTTTTACGGAGTAAAAAATTTGGGAAATTGTCGCAGGGAATTTCCTCATAACTGTTGTTGCTTGACCCGAGGCAGAAGCCGAGAGCCTGCAAGGCGTGGCAAGGAGGAATGAAATGACGACGCAGAGTTTTGATTTTTCTTTTCAGGTTGGGGGAGGACAGGTGGGACGACCAATGTATTGGAGAGATAAGCCCGCTTTTTGTTTCTTTTTTCTAAAAAGAAAATGGGGAGTTCCTTTTTGCCTTCTTTTTCTAAAAGAAGTTATTAGCTTGGAAAGATTTAAATACTAATTGTTATCATTTAATATCATATGGTAAAAGAAGAAAAGAAAACAATTCAATTAGGTTTGAGAATAGATACTGACTTGTTAAAGGATATAGAATACCTCTCAAAAAGTGAAGGCGTTGATAAAATGTCTTGGATAAAAAGAGCACTTGCAGATTTCGTCAATGAAGAAAAAGATGCAATGTCAAAAGAAGCTGTTAAAGATTATATTAGGCTTGTAATAGATGAAAGAGATTTCAAAGAATTTACTGGTTTTTCAAAAATTCCAAAAGATATTGAAGAAGCAAGAAAAGAAGTTTTAAATAAAATAAAAGACGAGGCTCTTAAAAAATGAAAAAACAATTATTATTTTTCTTTTTAGCATTATTTCTTATAAATTCCGTTTTGGCTTTGGATTGTCAATATACTAAAAATGAAAGTTATGAGGTTGAGGAAGAATGGTTTTATTTTGATGAAGAATTTGAAGGGGCAAATTTAAATGTGAATGAACTTGTAAGTTTTGAGAATAATCATCTCTCTTTTATTGTTTATAATAATCTCACAATCCCAATTAAAGTAGAGTTAAACTATACTCTTCGCTCTGAATGGTTTGGGATTAATACTCCCACATCTATCCAATTGGAAGTTGAGCCAAGAAGCTCTGAAACCCATCAAGAAGAAAGAATAAGTTCAGGAGGAAGTTGGGCGAGTAAATATTGGATAGAAAAATTTGAGCCAACAATTTTAGAACCAAAAATAACATCTGAGTGGAAAATAGTTACAAAACAAAAAGAAATTTGTAAATTATGCGATAATGAAGTTTGTCTTAATGATGGTTCTCAATGTAATTCATTATATGACGATTCAAAATGTGGTTCTGGAATTTGTAATATTGCTGGTTTTTGTGGAAGTCAAAAAGTAGTTGATTGTCCAAATGGAAGATTAAATTGTCAAGATAAAATTTGTTTAGAATCTTCTACTAAGGAAGAAGGTGAAAGTTATATGTGTTCTTTTGAGTGTAAATCGGATAGATTTGAAAACGGAACTTGTTTAAAGAGTTCTTTAGTTTTGCAACAAGAAGAAGATAAACGAAATAAAAATTTTATTATTTTTGGAGTTCTTGTTTTAATTATTTTATCTGCAGGGGTCGGATATTTTGCATTTTTCAAACGAAAGAAAGAAGAAAAATTAAAAAACCAAATTTTAGAAGAAAAAAATTCTCTTTTAGATGAAATTGATAATTTGAAGAAAGATAAAGAAAATCTTCAAAGTTCTATAAAAAGTTTAAATTCAGAGATTGAAAATATGAATTTATTAATTAATAAAGGAAAAGATAAAATAAGTTCTCTAAAAAAGGAGATTAAAGATACAGAAGGAAAAGCTAAAGAAGAACTAGAAAAAAGATTGAGATTTGAAGAACAAAGACAAAAAGATAGAATTTCCAAACTAGAAAAACAAAGAGAAAAATTGGAAAATGAAGAAGAGAAAATAATAACTATAGAAAAAGACCTAGGTTCTAAGAAATTAAAATTCGAGAAAGAAAATAAAGAATTTTTCATAAAAAAAGCCTTGGATAAATATAAGCAAAGATATCCTAATATTTTTTATGATGAAGAAACGGGTTATATTAAATTCTCAAGTCAAGGTAATGAGCCATTACATAGATATCTTTATAAAAAATTTGATAAAAATCTGTCAGGTAAAGAAGTCCACCATATTGATGCAGATAAATTGAATAATGAAAATTCTAATCTTATTTCAATCCCTTATGAGAAACACAAAAAACTAAATCATCTTCTTATAGATTTTAAAGATTGGGAATCAGGAATCAGGCAATTAAGGGAACAATTAGAGATGGAAGATTCTGATTTTCCAGAACATATACAGAAAGAAATTGAAAAAAGAAGACAACAAAAAAGATTAAGCGTCTATGCAAGAAAAAGTAGGAGAAAAAGATGAAAATAGGGGAAATAATTGGATGGATTATTTTAGGGCTTTTTGTTCTCGTTGGAACTATTAGTTATTTTGTTTATTCTTCCTAGGTGTTAAAATAATTTTCGGCGAAGCCGACAAATTATCCGAAGGATTAGGAACTCCCCATATAAATGAAAAATTTGCGTGAGTGAAACGAACCTTTTATCCTTGGTTATGCGAAATTTTAATTTCGTGGTTTGTTTTCGTTGGTCGGATAAAAGAAGTTTTTCTATTTTTGTCAACGGCAAAAAACAAATTGTCCGAAGGACTGCGGGCTTATCTCTCGTATCGTTAGGGTGGGAAAGAAAAGAAAAATTAAAATTTGGGCGAAGCCAAGCAACAAGAGATTATATGGAATTAATTCCAAATAATTTATATATATGGAGGATTATGTAGAATAGTGAATGGGCTACTAATCAAATTAAAAAAGGAATTGGAATTTAGAAATTATTCTAAAGAATCTATTAATTCTTATTTGTATGCTGTAGGAAAATATTTAGATTATTCTAAAAAATTTGGTATAAATGAAAATTCCGCTAAAGATTATCTGAGAAATTTATTAAATAAGAACAATCCTTCTACAGTGTCTTTGGCTTCATCTGCTATTCAATTTTTCTTTAAAGAAATTTTAAAACAAGATATATATTTTAATAAGCCTAAAAAGAATAAATCTCTACCAGATATTTTGACAATTAATGAATTGAAAAAATTAATTGAAATTACTACTAATATAAAACACAAAACCATTATCAAATTGATTTATGGAACTGGGATAAGGGTTTCTGAAATTATTAATCTAAAAAAATCTGATATTGATTTAGAGGAAAATTTAATTAAAATTTGTTTAGGTAAGGGAAAAAAGGATAGATTTGTTAAGCTTCCGGATTCTATAAAAAATGAATTAAATAATCTTGTCAATTTGTCTAATTCAAAATATTTATTTGAATCTCAAAGAGGCGGTAAATTAACGACTTCTACTATTCAAAAGATTTTATCAAATTCTGCAAAAAAAGCGGGCATTAGAAAAAGAGTCTATCCTCATTTGTTAAGGCACAGTTTTGCAACGCATCTTTTAGAAAAGGGAACTGATTTGAGAATCATTCAGAAACTTCTTGGACATTCTTCTATTAAAACAACTCAAATCTATACACAGATATCACAAGCATCAATTAAAAATATAAAGTCTCCTTTAGATAATTTATAATGGTAAAGAAGAAAAATAAAAACACAACCCTGATTATTACAGAAAAACCGGCAGCTGCAGAAAAAATAGCGACGGCGTTGAGTAATGCAACAGACGAGAAAATTACTAATAAGGATAAGGTTTCGTATTATGAATTTTATAAAGGCAATCGTAAATATATTGTTGGTTGTGCAGTTGGGCATTTGTTTGGCATTCAGCAAATTGCAAAGAGGGGACCATTTCCAAATTTTGAAGTTGAGTGGCAACCTGCGCATCAAAAAGGGCGAGGTGCTTTTACGAAGAAGTATCTGACCACATTGAAAAAGTTGGCGAAGGAAGCTGATGAGTTTATTGTAGCTACGGACTTTGATGTCGAGGGAGAAGTTATTGGCTGGAATGTCGTGAGGTTTATTTGTAAACAAAAAGATGCAAAAAGAATGAAGTTTTCGTCCTTGACTAAAGAAGCGCTTGATAAATCATTTGAAGAATTATCACCTCGGTTGAATTGGGGCGCCGCTATTGCGGGGGAAACCAGGCATTACATTGACTGGTTTTATGGAGTTAATTTGTCTAGAGGTTTAATGAAGGCCTTGTCTTCGACAGGGACATTTAGAATTTTGTCTATTGGTAGGGTGCAGGGTCCTGCTTTAAAAATTGTTACAGACAAGGAAAGGGAAATTAATGCATTTAAGTCTGAGCCTTATTGGCAAATCTTTTTACAGATAAAAGATATCAAAAGTCAAAAGATTGAGGTCAAACATCCGAAGGATATTTTTAATAAAGGGGAACTTTTGAAATTTAAACATTTGCAGGGGAGAAAAGGACAGGCGACTACTACGATTAGTGAAGAAAATGTTGCGGCTCCGATTCCGTTTGATTTGACGACGCTACAGACAGAATCTTATAGGAATCATGGTTACACTCCTTCGCAAACTTTAAAGATTGCCCAGAACCTTTATCTTGCCGGAATGATTTCATATCCGAGAACTTCGAGCCAAAAGTATCCTGCTGAGATTAACTACAATAAAATTTTGAAGAATTTGAAGAAATATACAATACAAGTTAAGTATGCCATAAACAAGAAACCTACGCAAGGAAAAAAAGAAGACCCTGCGCATCCTGCGATTTATCCGACGGGAGAGATTAAGAAGATTCCTGAAGGGGACAAGAAAATTTATGATTTAATTGTGAAGCGGTTTATCGCATGTTTTTGTGATGCAGCAAGAGTTGAGAATAAAAAAATTAATGTTGTTGTTAATAATTTAAATTTTGGGGCTAAAGGTGTTCAGATTAAAGATAAAGGTTGGATGAATGTTTATCCTTCTTCGATTAAGGAGTCAAAAGTTCCCACAATCGATGGCGAAGTTGATGTATTAGAGATTAGGACTGAGGAAAAAGAGACTAAGCCTCCGAGAAGATATTCTGCGGCTTCACTTGTTCGAGAGCTTGAAAAAAGAGGACTTGGGACTAAGGCAACACGAGCAGCCATTATTGAGACATTGTATTCGAGAGGATATGTTAGGGAGAAAAGTATTGAAGTAACGGAATTAGGGATGAAAATGACAGAGACGCTTGAGAAGTATTCGCCGATTATCTTAGATGAGAAGTTGACGAAGGAAATGACAAAGGAATTAGAGAAAATTGAGGTCGCGAAAGGAGACTTTGAAAAGAAGGAAAATAAAATTTTGGATAAAGCAAGGAAGGCTGTTACAAAAATTGCGAAAGGGATGGAGGAAAATTTAGAAAAAATGGGAAAGAGTTTGGCTGATGCGAACGCGATTGTTTGGGAACAAGAGAAGGAAGCGAACACCCTGAATGAGTGTCCTGTTTGTCATAAGGGAAAATTGCGGATTATGTATGGAAAAAAGTTTAGTCGGTATTTTGTTTCGTGTGATGCTTATCCTGATTGTAAGACAATTTATTCGTTGCCACCGAGGGGAATGATGAAACCCGCGAGGACTAAAGAAGGAGAATTGGAAATGTGTCAGGAGTGTGGGTTTCCACTAGTTATGAGTTTTCAGAAAGGGCGGGCTCCGTGGAAGTTTTGTTTTAATCCTAAGTGTCCTTCAAATGAAGAGTTACAAAAAAAGAAATCAGAGTTTAAGGAGAAATTGGCGAGTGGTGAAGTTGAAATTGTTGATGGAAAAATTGTCGATCATGGGAAAGAGAAAAAGAAAGTAGGTGGGAAGAAGGTTGAGAAGAAATCAAAATAATCCCCTTTTTCTAATTCCTGCTCCGATAATTTCAAATGCAAATTCTTTGACCGGAAGACTTCGGTGCTTTTTTAGGATGAGTTTTCTTTTACCATGATAGTTTTGGAGTTCGATGAGACATTTGCTCCAATATTTTAAAAGGTCACCACCAACCATCGAGACTTGTCTTTCGAAATTTTTATCTTCAGAGTTTTGAGTAAATGTTGAGTAAACCTGATTTGTTACGATTACGGAAATATTTTGCTTTCTTGCAATTTCATTTAGAGACCTTAACTGCTTTGCGAGCTTTCTATTTACTTCGGAAATTTTTTCATTATCTTTTGCAGTTATTGCATCACCAAGTTCTAAGCGATAAAGCATCGCCATTGAATCAATGATAATTAAAGAGATATCTCTTTTTTTTACATGAATTAATAATTCTTGGAATGCTTTTTCTTGTTCTGCAAACGAAGTTGGTTTTAGAAGAAATATATTTTGTAGCGAGGCTTCTATTTCTTCTTTTGTTCCTGGATGAACTTGTCTGAATCTATCAGAAGAAAAACCCCCTTCGGTGTCTACGAAGATTACTTTGTTTCCTTTCCGCGCTTGAGAGGCTGCAACAAGGACACAAAAATTTGATTTACCCGAGCCTCCAGGACCATAAAACGTTGTAATAATGTCTGTTTCGTATCCGCCAAAGAGGAACTTGTTTAGATCTAATGATCCTGCGGAAATTTTTGGTTCTCTTACCATTAAACAAAAAGAGAATTTGAGATTAAAAGGATTTATATGGTGGAAAATAATTACTTCAATTTCTTGAATTCTTCAACGGCTTTGTCAATTTCTTTTTCAAGTGTTGCTATTGCTCTCTTTAAAAGTTTCTTGGGATTATCGCCTTCTATATGCAAAATAGGATTTTTCGTCGGATGGTCTCGTTTCCAAGCTGCCAACTTTGCGCCTTCCTTATTTAAGTAAACTCTAAGAACTTCTGCAATTGTCAGGCTATCTAACTCGATATCAAGTTCGTTCCTTTCATCGTTTAAAATTTTAACTTCCATGTATGTAGGGGATAAAATTGGTTTAAAAGTGTTTCGAATTATTCAATTCTAGATATTCTGTCTTTTTTAATCCTAATGATATGGTCTACGAAGCCTTCTATTTTCTCTTCATGGGATACTAAAATTATCTGCTCAGCTTTGAGTTGCTCGAAAATATCTCGCATTTTATCGATTTGTTCTGTTGCGAAACCGTCCGTTGGCTCATCCAAGATTATCATATTTTTCGTTTTGATTCTTGACAGCAAAGAGTTTAATACTTGATTCAAGGCGAGTCTATAGGCAAGAGCAACCGCGGTTCTTTCTCCTCCCGAAAGAAAATCATATTCTATCTCATAATCTTGATTAGAAATTATTGGGGTAAAATCTTCGTCCAACCTAACAGACAAAGAATCTGAAACGAGTATTAAAAACCATTCACAAAAAATTGAAGAGAACTCACTTCGCAATTTTGTCATTACATTTTTCTCAGTAAGATTAATCATCGTTATAAATTTCTCTTGTATCCAATCCTGTAATCCCCTAAGATAATTAATTTGTTCCCTAATTTTTTCTTTATTCTTA
>JAHJRR010000001.1 GCA_018830685.1 Nanobdellota archaeon | reverse complement strand
ATCTCCAGAAAGCTCTACTGTAACCGTCACGTCCGGAGCATTCACTTCACTAGTGAACTCAACACGAACAAGAACTGTCTCGCCAACAACAATAGCCGGATTATCAAGAACGTTTATACCGTTCACTTCTAACACAACATTGCCGTCTGCAAGATTACCAGCAGCACTAACTGTAGAAACAAGAAGCAAAGCGCTTACAAGCATCACAAAAGAAACCAAAAGTTTCTTCGCGTTCATTTTGTTTTCCATTTTATTTATTTGTCGTCAGAGGACTAAGTCCTCATAGATGATTTTGGAACTGGAAAATACTTTATAAACTTTATGGTAATAACAAATAATGTTCATTCTAAAGTACTAACTGTTAGTAACAATTAGTTAATTTACACTACCAAGTAATACAAGATTCAAATAAGAAATCAACTTATTAAGATTACTACGCTTTATTATCTATATTAGAATATTATCCAACTTGCTACGCTCGGAAATATCTACAAATCCACAATGATAACCAGCATGATTTTACTGGATTAATTTTAATTTTTAGTGAAAGTCTTGTTCGAAGACAGGCTTGAACCAAATAAATCGCGAACGAAGTGAGCCTAACTCTTTTCCCTAAACTCAGAATAAATACCTAAACCTAGTACAGAATCTCCAACAGGATCAGGACTCTCATTAACTATCACAAACTCCTTGTCACGCGGCAAATGTTCAATCAGTGCTCTTAATTCATCTTCTGTTGTCTTCTTATGTTTCTTCTCACCTAACTCTCCATACTCAATTCCAGAGAAATGTATGTGCAAAACATCATTCTTCTCGAACATCTTTAACACCTCATCAAAACGATACTCCTTATCCCTAGCAAGAATATGTGCAAAATCAATACAAGAATCACATCCCGTTTCATTAACTAATCTAGAAATTTCTTCCACGCTACCAAACACATTAACCTTACCCATTGTCTCAGGTGCAAGCTGAGGTGTATATCCTTTCTCCTCACACTCTTTCATCATGTCAACAATTCCAGATTTTATCTTCAGATAAGTCTCTTCCTTATCGTCACTATAGTAACCAGGATGAAAAACAACTATATACGCACCTAACCAAGTTCCAATCTTACAACATTCAAGAATTCTTTCCTTACTTTTCTCAATTTTCTCTTCTTCACTAGAATTTAGATTAATCCAGTACGGAGCGTGAATGCTTAATTTAATTCCAAGACGCTCAGCAGCCTTCCCAATGGCCCTAGCATCCTCTTCACTCTTGATATAAGGTCCATAAGTAAAAGCAATCTCACAAGCCCTCAAACCAAGATTATGATAATCTTCAAGATTAGAAATCGCTTCTTTCACACCACCAAGCCCAGAAGGACCAAATACAACTGTCATAAAAACAAATATGAAAACACATTTAAATGTTTTTATGATTCGCTCGCCTACGGCTCGCCATTAAATGAGACAAAGAAAATTAACAAGAACACTACTTGATTTTACTAAGTTATTTTAGAGTTGGGCGAGCGGGAAAGTTTCCCCTAAGAAACATCTCTATTAGTATATCACCTAAGACCTCATTTCCAAAAACTAAAAGCTCAACAACTGAATTCCCGTATCTGTCTTAGCAAAACTACTAGCAACAATCACCCTAACACCAGCTTCATCAGCAGCCTTCAATGAAGGAGCTGTAACAGCACCATCAACAATCACTGCAGAAACACTGCTAGACTTCTTCAAAGAGGATGCGAGCGAACGCGCAGATACAACACTTAACTCTCCGAGGGAATCGTCTAATAAAATCGCCTTACCAGAACCTTTATTTTTTTCAAATATTAATTTAAAATCATCTTTAACAGAATCATCCAAAAAAGTTTCTTTAGATTCAGGAACGGCCCCGGATAAGAAATCCTGAGCAGAGACACGCTTTCTCAAACACATCAGGATTTCTTTTCCGTTAAGCTCTTCAACCTCTTTCCCATTCGGCGCAACGCACACATCTTTGATTCGCACGTTATCAACAACATTCTGAACAATCAACTTCCCACCCCTATCACCATCAACGAAAAGGGTAATTTCTTTCTCTTCACCCAACTTCTTAATATCGTTAGGAAGCTTTGTTCCATTCATAGCAATTACATTTTTTACACCAGCTTTCAAAAGATTCAAGACGTCTGCACGTCCTTCAACTACAATCAATTCTCTCCCAGACAAATCTCCATAAGGAAGCTTATCATCTCCATACTCCTTTACCGCAGATGTCCTTCTGGAATCGCTTATAGTTTTCGAAATCTCTCTAGAATCAGTTGTGCCACTAACCTCAGCCATCAATTTCTTAGCTCTTTCAATGATGTAATCTCTTTTACTGCCCCTAACATCCTCAATCTTCTCAACATCAACCTGTGCATCACACGGACCTATCTTCTCAATAGTCTCAACAGCAGCAGCAACCAAGGTGGTCTCAGATTGATCTAGTGCAGTAGGAATTTTTATAACCCCAAAAGTAGCTTTGTCTTTTCTTTCAATATCAACTTCTATTCGTCCTATCTTTCCTTCTTTTTGAAGCTCTCGCATTTCAAGGTCTGCACCCAAAAGCCCCTCAGTCTGACCAAATATGGCCCCGATTATATCAGGCTTTTCTAGAGCACCCTCTACACGAAAACTTGCATGTATCATGTATTTTATCGATACTGGACTTATTTTTGCCATTTGAATTCCTCCAAATTTATTTAATTAATAGAAAAACCGTTCAAACCTACCTTACTACAAACTTGCTACTCCTCTAAAAATGAAAGTGAACGTGAATGTGATATGTAAATATCAACAGTATTTTCTATAAGAATATATAATTAATGAGTTTAAAAGATTATGGGTAAAAAAAAATTTGTAGTATCCAATAATTATTTCCTAACGATAAATTAAACCCCTCTTTATTTTTCATGTTAAATACAACCTTCCTTCTTTTTTCTTTCTTTGATATGCTTGTTCAGGAGTCTCAAGTGTCTCAAACTTAAGACTTCTAT
>JAHJRR010000078.1 GCA_018830685.1 Nanobdellota archaeon | reverse complement strand
GATGAAGAGTTAGAAGAATCTGACCTCGGAGATACACTAAGACTTATCGAAGGAGCAACCACTGAAAGTATTGAAAATTTACAAGAAGAAATTAATTCATTCATGGATGAAAAAGAAGATGAATCTGAAAAGAGCTCTACCTCCAAAGAAAAATCCCAAGACTCATCAAATCCTTTCAGAGCACTTTTTGGAGGATATAACAATAAGCCGGAGAAGAAAGAAGAATCTAAGGATGAAAAGAAAGAAAAAACTGTGGTAAGAAAAGAAAGCTTCGCAGAAAAAGAATACATAAGGCCCTATGTAGCAAATGAAATAAAAGAAGCGACATTCACTCTTTTCGATATTTACAAAAAAGCCCACGGCATGGCAAGCTTTACATAGTAAAGCGTAGCCCGGTCGCAGGATCGAAAACCCGCAGGTGGTTTTCATTGGCAAGCTTCACTTAAACCATACTTTGTTATAATAACTCTCTTCTTGAAACGTAATAAAATAGGGTTCAGATTAATTAATCTTTGATATGCGAACCGTAAGCGAGATAAATACCCTACAAACCCTGAACCCGCTCCTCTATTATTTTAGAAATCGGCTTGCCTGTTTTTTCCTTCAATTGTTTTAATTTATCTATGGTCTTTATTGAAAGCGTAATATCTATTCTTTTTCTTTGAAGGGGAAGTTTCCTTGTTCTGTCATACTCTTCAAGTGCATCAAAAATGTACTTATATTTTTTTAATATTCTCTTTGATTTATCTGATTGCATTTCTCATTCTCCATTCTATTTTGTTTATCTCGTGAATATTCTGTTTTGCTATTGAAACTATGTGGTGAAGCAACAAATCCATATCCACACTTTTTTTCATCTCTGTCGCAAAACTTAACACTGCGTATGCAGCGGTTCTCTTGTTGCCGTCTGAAAAGGGATGGTCTACTAAAATAGCCCTCATCAAATAAGCTACTTTCTTGTAATCGCCTATCTTCTTATCATCTAGTTTGTCTATTGCATAGTCGAGGCTGGAGTCATCTCTTAGGTCCCCCCCAAATCCTCTGTTTATCCTTAGCAATTCTTCCTTAGTAATTTTCATACACATAAATATCAATGAGATGTTTATAAATCTTTCCTTTTCTAAATCCCAATATTTTTATATCTCCCCTTCTTTAATCTGATATGTCTTCAAAGAAAGAGAAAATACTAAAAGAGCTTGCAGATAAGTTGAAACAGAAACCAAAAGAAAAATCCCGTAAAAAATCATCACCCTCCGAAAAACCCGTCGATAAAAAAGAAAAAGATGAAGATTCTAACGACGACGATTCTCTAGAAGATATTATTCCAGAAGATTTTGTTCCAAGAGCAACATCCCCTAATTTCTCAAATACAAGGGCACCAGCTCTTGAGGCGATTGCAGGAGAACAGCACGGACCTGTATTCGTAAATCGCGGAAGACCCGTCTCGACGGATTCTGATGAAAAATCCGACGTGGGCTACGCCCCAAAAAATGATGACAGCAATGAACCAAAATACTCTTCAAACCAGTCATCCAAACTTTATGACGCTCAAAATGTTCGGACAGAATCTCTTGGCAGGTCAACAAGACCTGGAGCAGAAACAAAAGAAGTTAACTTCCAACCCGATGAAAGAACACTGGGTGAATCTCCCGCACATGAGAGAACCTTGAATGTAGAAAGATTTGATGAAACACAAGCAGGCAAAAGAAATCCCCTTGAAATAGATGAGGTCAAATACAAAGAGTACGAACCGAAGTGATTTTTTAGTTTGAGAAAAAGGCGACATATAAGATACCATAAAATATATAATCCGCTACTCTGTCTATATTTATGTCAGAATTAGAAGCAATGGTTAAACTTTTTGGCACTATTACTTTAACTTGGCTTGGAACTTGTGCTATTGTTCTTCCCCCTGCCGGATTGGCGTATGTATATCTAACAAAAGGAGGAGGTAGGTTCAAAACTGGAAACGACGTATTGAGGTTTGGTCGGGATATTCTGACTAAGGTTGATAAAAGACAGCTTTATAGGGACATGCGCACTTGTTTTAAAAATCCTCCAGAAGAAACAATGCAAGAGATGGAAAGAAGATATGACTTTTTGAATCAATACCTTATAGAACAAATACAGTAATAGGTCTTTTTCTCAAATTGAACATAATCACTATTATATTTCTCCGACTGAAAGAAGAAACCAAATCTCTCGCTTCGCTCGACGATAACAACAAACCGCTCACAGAATTAACTTACTGATTTTACAGACTTAATTTTTTCTTAAGCGAACAAAAGTAAATAGTAATCCCTAATTCTCAAGATTAACATTCTCATGGAACCTTATCAAGTCCGTAACGTGATCCTCTGAACCTAACTTAACAATTCTAACACCCTGCGTTGCTCTTCCCATAACTCGAATATTCTTGAGTGTCGTTCGGATAGCCATCCCTTTTGCCGTCGTAATTATAATCGAGTCCGAAGGATTAACCGAAACCGTCGTCACAATATTCCCAGTCTTATCACTAACCTTCAAATTCTTCACGCCTTTCCCTGCACGAGAAGTCTTTCTATAATCTTTGACATTTGTCCTTTTACCATAACCATTCCTGGTAATTGTTAGAACCTCCTCGGTATCAAGTATCTCCAGGCTCACAACCTCGTCTCCACTATCCATCTTAATTCCCAGGATTCCATAACTCGCTCGTCCCATTTCACGCACATCACTGCTATTGAATCTAATAGCTTGCCCTTTCTTCGTTGCAAGCAAAACCTCTTGCCCTTTCTTAACTACTTGGACATTAATCAAAACGTCTGAGTTATCTTGTGGAAGATTGATTGCTCTAACTCCAGAAGCCCTAGGTTTTGAAAAATTGGTTAGTGCAATCTTCTTCACAATACCTCTTCTTGTAGCCATGAAGAGAGAATCTTCAAAATTACTCAATGAGATAACGCTAGTAACTTGCTCTTCATTCAGACCTAACAAGTTCGTCAAGGCCTTACCTTTACTATATCTTTCAGCCTCGGGAATATCATACGCCTTTAACCAAAGAACCCTTCCCCTGGTGGTAAAGAACATCAAATGGTCATGAGTCGAACAGGTTATAAGTTGCTTAACAAAATCTCCCGTAGCAAGATTACTACCGATAACACCTTTCCCGCCCCTCTTCTGTTCCTTATACACTTTAACATCCATTCTCTTGCAGTAACCCTTCTCTGTAATGGTCACTACAACTTCTTTCTTCTGGACTAAGTCTTTTTCAGAAATATCGCTAACTCTCTGTAAGAAAGTAGTTCTCCTATTATCGCCATAGTTCTTCTTCAACTCCGCAACCTCACTAGCGATAACTTTCAACACTTCTTTAATATCTGAAAGAATCTTCTGTAACCCTTCTATCTTACTACTCAACTCATCAT